>CAIRBI010000068.1 GCA_903876785.1 uncultured Gammaproteobacteria bacterium | reverse complement strand
GCCAGAAGTCAGCAGCATTTCGGGAACACCGATAAAGCCAAGGCGCAGACTCGCGTCCACACTGGCGCCATAGCGCTCACCGTCACCAATGTTGCCGCTGGCAGACTGGATCTTGGTACGGGTGGAGACATCGACCCTGTCAATCACGTCCGTCAGGTCGTGATAAAAAGCCTTGGTGCTGAGCACTCCGGCGTCATTCGGCAGACGGTACTCCAGGTTTGCCTCGTAACGCAGAGACTGCTCCTGCACCAGCTGCGGGTTACCGGCCAGCGCATTCTGATCGTCGTCACCGCCGGCGATGCTGGCGGTAAAGTCAGAGAAGCTCAGTTGTGCGACGTCCTTTTCGAAGGAGGCGCGGAATTGAATAGCCGGCGTGATATCAAAACGGTAATCGACTTTTGGACGGATGAAATCGAAGTCACGCTTGTTGCTCACATCACCGCTCTGCTCGATGGTGGAGTTCTCGAACAGCAAGGTGCTCTCCAGAGACATGCGATCGTTGAGCTGCCAGTTGTGTACCACGAACGACTCGTAGCGGATTTCTTCCACCAGGGCGTCGGTGTTGCTGGCAGGACGCAGGCCACCGAACTTGGCAGAAGGGGCAACCGGCACAGGCGGCAGACCCAGCTGCAGCTGCGAATCAAGAATGGTCTGGGCGCGCTCGATACCAATTTCCAGATCCTGCGTGTCGTTCAGACCGAAAGAATAGGTGCTGCGAATGATGCGCTCCTTGTTGACGCTTTGGGTCGCCAGGTACAGGAACTTGCTGTACTTGGCGCCGTTCACGTCGTAGGCATCGCGGGCACTTTCGCTGTTGGCTTCGTTGACGATAAACAAAGTCTTGAAACGGCTGCCGTTCACGAAAGTGTGCTCGTAGTCACCGCCAAGCTCCCAGTTGTCACTGGTGGCAGGAATGTCGTCATACTCGGTGGTCAACGTCCTGGGAGTGGCACGCAGATCAGTGATGAAACGGTCGACCGTCATCGGCGCATCGGAATCCGACACCAGTGCGTTGAAATTGACGCGATCATTCAACGTAAGGTCATAGCCAAGATTGGTGCTCAGCGTGACGGGCTTGGAGTCGCGATATTCCTGACGCACCACGGTATCATTCGGTGTGCCATTGGCCAGAATGCTGGTCTCGAAACCATCGCGGAATTCGTAACGCGGCTCTGCTGCGGCGCTGAACTGGTAGTTCAGGGCGCCACGTTGCCCGTTCAGGGAAACAGAGCCCCCCGGGTCCAGCGTGCCGTCGTGGTAGCGATCGACATTCACTTCGGCCGCGATGCTGGAACGCGTCTCAGCCGCCAGCAACACGATGTTGATGACCTGCGCTCCGCCACGCACGTCCAGATCGCCGGACGTGCCACGAATAATTTCAATGTACTGCACCTGGCTGGCAGGGATGCGGGCCAGCTGAGCATTACCTTCATTTTCCTTGCCGGCGATACGGCGGCCGTTGATCAGGATCTGGTCACCACCGGCGCCCAGACCACGACGATCGGCGCCACCGGAGCTGCCTGGACCTCCACCGCCGCCGCCGCTCGCACCCTGATTGCCGCCGCCCATCGCCAGGTTGATGCCAGGGATGCGGGAGAGCATGTCATTTACGGAAAAGGGTTCGTATTGGGCAAAGAATTCGGCGGGATAGGTAACGGTGGAATCACTGGCTGCCGGCTCTTGTGCTGACGCCGCGCTGGCGAGCAGCAGGGCCGCTGCGGCCAATGTGACGGGGCGCACTGTGGCGCGCAACCCCTTGCGAATCAAGCGATAACTCATTGGTAAGACTCCAGGCTCTATTAACGTCGTCGGCTGCAGATGTGCTGACAATTCATTTTTCTTATCGGTATTTAACGGCGGCAAGTATGCACACAACACAGGCAGTGGAAAACCGCCGCCGTTGTCGTATCTGTGACATTTTGTAATGCCCAAACGACAGCTCAATGCGATGGAACGATGGTCTGACGCTGCTCGTCAAGCCCTTCGATTCCCAGCCGCACGACGTCACCGGGTTTCAGGTATACCGGAGGCACCATGCCATCGCCGACTCCTGCCGGAGTCCCGGTGTAGATGACATCCCCGGGATACAGGGTCATGAATTCACTCAGATGACTGACGATCTTCGCAACTCCGAAGACCATGTCAGCCGTATTGCCCTGTTGGCGCATCTCACCGTTGACCTCGGACCAGATGGACAGGTTCTGCACGTCCTTGATGCTGTCACGGGTAACCAGCCACGGCCCCAGAGGCGCGAAGGTGTCCGCACTCTTGCCTTTGGTAAACTGGCCGCCACGCTCACGCTGGAAGGCGCGCTCGGAAACGTCATGGCCGACTGCATAGCCGGCGATGTAGTCGAACACGTCTGCCTCGGAAACATATTGGGCACGCTTGCCAATCACCACCACCAGCTCGGACTCGTAATCAAGCTTCACGCCGTTGCGCGGCTGAATGACGTCGTCAAACGGACCGGTCAATGCGGATGTCGCTTTCATGAAGATCAGCGGTTCGGTGGGCAGTTCGACCTGCATCTCGGCAGCGTGGTTCACGTAATTGAACCCCACGGCGATGATCTTGCCGATGCCGGTAAGCGGGACGCCCAGACGGGGTTCGCCCGGCACAACTGGCAACTGATCCATGGGAATGGCGGCAATGCGCTCCAGGCTTTCATCGGACAGCACATCGGGCGTGATATCGGTAACGTGCGCTGACAGATCGCGCAGCTGACCGGACGCGTCGACCAGGCCAGGCTTCTCCTGCCCGGCGGGACCAAAGCGGACGATCTTGAGATTGGCGGTCAGTTCGGCCGCCTGCAGACCACTGGCACAAACAAGCAGTGTGCACAGAGCGATGGCAGAGGAGATGGCGGACTTGATGACAGAGGATAGCGAGCGTCGGAGCATAGAAACCTCATTATTATTGTTATCGATAGTCTTTCTTCGAGACGGCGTCGGGCTGGCGTTGGCTTTAACTGGCGAGCAGTGTAGCCAAATTGGGTGACGGTGTCTCTATCCGACCACCACCGAACGACTGCTCAACAGGCAAATCACTGCGCCAGGCGGAATCTGATTGCCAGCCCCTGCCTCTTCGTGTAAACCGGGCACCAAAGAAATACCCATAAACAGACTCTTCACCAAAAGGGCTTTCACGATGATGAACCACACCACTACCCCCACCGGCCGTCGCCCGTTCGCGGCTCTCAAACCTCTCGCTTTGCTGGTACTGCTCAGCATCCCTCTGGCCGCGCAGGCCCAGACTGAAGATGAGAAACGCGCCGCCATGAATGCCGCCTACCGTCAATATCAGGAGCTGGTGGCACAGGGTCCGCAGTTCCGTGATCAGGCCATAGAGCCCGCCCGTGAGGCCTATGAGCTGGCATTGGAAGTGCTGGGGGAAGCGCACCAGACAACCGCCGCACTGGCATTGAACTATGGCAATGTGATCCGCGACGGAGACGATGCTGCAGAGATTCTCGAACACGCGCTGGAAATCTCCGAGAATGTGCACGGCGAAGACGCCTTGGCGCTGGTCGACCCACTGATGGCGCTGGGCGATTCTGCCACCGCCAATAGCGAATTCGCCGATGCCAGGGGACACTACCTGCGCGCCTATGAGCTGGCCCGCAATCAGGAGCCACGCGACCCCTTCCTCGAAGCCATCATCGGCATCCAGCTGGGCACCACCTACTTCAGCCTGGATCAGCGCGACGAAGCCAGAGAATCCTGGCAGGCGGCACGCGCCAGCCTTGAGCCCATCGACAACGACATCGCGCGTTATCGCCTGGCCACAGCCAACTTCTGGATAGGCCGTCTGGAGATGAGCCAGGGCAGCTATCTCGCGGCCATCGCACCGCTTACCGCCGCCGCCGAGGTGTTCGATCGCTTCCCCGAGGCGCGCCCTTTCTCCGTGAACGCGCACATCGCGCTGGCCGAAGCCTTCGAGCGCCAGGATCAGCGCGCGGAGGCCACACCCCATGTGCTGATTGTTGGGCAAGGCAATGCGGCACCAACGCTCATCTATAGGCGCGAGTTCCCGCACGAACTCGCCTCGGAAGGTGCGGTCAATCTGCAGTTTGATGTGGATGCCGAAGGTTTTGTCACCAATGTGCGCGTAACCGATGACGACGCGGATGCCGAGCTGGCTGCTGCCGCTACAGAGGCGGTGACCGGACTGCGTTACGCGCCGCGCTTTGAAAATGGGGCGGCAGTGGCAACTGCGGACGTGAGTTATGAATTCAGTTTCAGTCGGATGCCGCGGCGCTGATCGAGATCGCGCTTTCTGCTGAAACCATCAAGTGAAAATCGGAGAGGGTGTCGTCTGCAGAACAGGCGACACCTCGCTCTCGAGCCAGACTCTGAAGTGCCACCAGCACACTGCACGCCGCAGCATCAGTCATCGGCCTGTTTTTTCGAGACTGTTCTGAATCGCGTGCAACCATGGCGTCAGGCTTCGCGTCAGCGGCGAATACTCGGCCCAATTCGCGGCACGTACTGCGAGGCGTATCGCCAATTCCTGAACAACCCCCACCCGATCGAACTGCAGGCATCTCTCGTAGTCCCACCAGCCGTCCTTTGCCTGATGGCGCATTATCATGTCCAGGCGGATACAGGAATGGAAGGTGCCGAATACTCGCAAATACTCGTGAGCCTGGGTCTGTGAAAAATCGTTGGCAAAAGCCGACACGATGCCGGAGATCATGTGAGGATCTGCAGATGGCAACCAGGGTGTGTACTCATCCGTGAGCAGCCACGCGACATCATCCAGAGGATGACGGCGACCGCAGTGTTCCCAGTCGATCCAGAATACCGAGCCATTTTCACGCACCACGGCGTTGCCTGGTCGTGCATCCCATTTGATAAAGCGCGGTCGCTCGACAGTTAGCAGAGTCGCCAGCCTGTCATAGTCAAGAACGGGGGCTTCCATTTCAAGCTCGGCGCCTAGTCGCGCCGCAGATTTTACAAACTTATCCAGCCAGGCCGGGGTATTTCCCAGCGTGATGAAAGGGAGCAGTACATCGCTATTCTTTCCTGCCTCATGCACAGCCTGCAGACTCGCCAGCGCCGCCTCCAGCAACACCAGAATCTCAGGGCTATCGGCGCAGTCCATGGACTGGCTCAGGCGCTGAAGACCAACATCCTGCTGAATCAGGTAGTTATCCCGGTATGCAATCAGATGCGGAACCGGAGCGCGATGCTGATTGAGTATGCGCAGGGCTGCACTTTCCAGTTTCGCTCTGTTGACATTTTTGCGATGCGTAACGATCAGTCTCTGGGTACCTATGCGTACTCGGACCGATTCTCGGGACGATCCGCCCGGAAATTCAACACTATCCACTTCTGTATTAAGAAGATCTGCACAAAGTAATTTCACAGCGTCGATGGTAAGGGGCATAGCACCAGTGTAAGCCTGTTTATTGCCGCCCGGTAAGAATAAAGATCTTGTAGTCAAACAGAAAGCTTCTGCGAGAGAAAAGTCCGCCACATCAAAAGCAGGTATATCTCTCGTCTGTGCAGATATGCAGCAGTTCGCCTCAGCTTCTGACCTATTCATCGTGTCTTGACCAAGCGGAAATAGACGAATTTCAATTCGAGGAATATTGTTTTTAACAAATAACAACCTACTGCGAGGACACATTGCCATGCCGGCCAAAATCAAAGGAACCAAAGGAAACGACATTCTCAACGGCGACGCGACAGATAACGAGATCAATGGTGGAGATGGTAATGACCAGCTTTACGGGCTCGGCGGGAACGATGTCTTAAAAGGCGAAAAAGGCAATGACAAACTGGATGGCGGGGTTGGAAATGATCGCCTGCAGGGTGAGCAGGGCGCAGACACTCTGCTTGGCGGCCAGGGCATGGACGCGCTGTACGGTGGCGATGACAATGATGCCCTGAATGGCGGTGGCGAAGCCGACCTGCTTGATGGTGGCAAAGGTAACGACGTATTGGTCGGTGAAGACGGCGACGACATTCTCGCCGGCAATCGCGGCAATGACAGGCTTTTGGGCGGGAACGGCGATGACGTCCTTCTTGGGGACGGCAGTCTCAAAGGCAGCGGCACAGGCTGGGGAAAGGTAACCGATTCCGGGTCTGGCAAAGATTCTGGTTCCGGCAAAAGCTCCGGCGGTAGTCAATGGAGCAACTGGGCAACTAAAGGCAGCGGAGGCTCCGGCAGCGGCGCGGGCAATGACTATCTGGATGGTGGTGCCGGCAATGATGTGCTTTATTCCGGTGGCGGTAACGATACGGGCCATTACCAGGTGACTGAAAACGCAGCGGCAGCCGACCACTACGACGGTGGTGATGGCATTGATACCCTGGAGCTGGAATTAACGCTGGCGGAATGGCTGGACCCAGCATTCCAGGGCGATCTGGCGAACTACCTGGCCTTTCTGGATGCGCACACCAGCAAGAAAACCGGCAAGGCTGATAATCAGGCATTTGCGTTTACCGCGTTCGATCTTTCTGCCAGCGCATGGGAAAAGCTTACCATCACAGTTGATGGAGTCAGCACCAATCCAGCAGATGAAGCAGCCCTGGCGAAAAACGACAATTTCAGCACCAACGAAGACACTGCCATCTCGGGCAACGTGCTCAGCAACAACGGCGCTGGCGCCGATCAGATTCCGGACTACCTGCGCGCAGTCACCCTCGTGACCGCCCCGGCCGGCACGCTGGCTCTCAACGCCAATGGCACTTTCAATTACGATCCCGCCACTGCTTATCAATATCTGGCGGCAGGCGAATCCGCAGTCGACAGCCTTACCTATCGGATCGAAGATGCCGATGGCGATACCAGCACTGCGACAGTCTCGATCCAGGTCAAGGGTGTCAACGACGCGCCGGTGATTGGCAGCGCAGATACTGCAGGCGCCACCACGGAGATTGCAGACAATGCCGCAGGTGAGAACACTGCTGATCTGACTGCCGCAGGCACCATCGCATTTACTGATCTGGACCTTACGGATGCCCATACCGTCACCGTGACTTCTGCCGGTGGCGGTGCTGGATTCCGCGGCACTCTGACGGCTGCCGTGGCCGCAGTGGCTACGGGTGGTGGCGCTGGCGCAGTAAGCTGGAGCTTCAAGGTCAACGATGGCGTTCTTGACAATCTGGCTAAGGACCAGACTCTGGTGCAGGTCTACACGGTATTGATTGATGATGGCAAGGGTGGCACCGCTAGCCGTAACGTCACTATTACGATTACCGGCACCAATGACGTGCCTGTCATCACCGCGCAAGACCTTGTGGGCGGCGTAACCGAGCTGGTTGCCCCGGCTGGCAACCTCACCGACAGCGGCGCCATCAGCTTCAGCGATGTGGACCTTACCGACGCGCATCTGGTGAGCGCAACGGCCGTGGGTGCAACGCTCGGCTCACTGACGGCGGCCAAGAATACGGATACCACGGGCACGGGCATTGGAGGGCAAGTGACCTGGAACTACACTGTTTCAGCCGCTGCCGTGGAGTTCCTGGCCGCAGGCCAGACCAAGGTGGAAAGCTTTATCGTCAGCATCGACGACCAGAACGGTGGCGTCACGACTTCTCAGGTGGATGTCAACATCACCGGCACCAACGACATGCCCGTAATCACCGTGCAGGATCTGGCAGGTGAAGTGACCGAGCTGGTTACCCCGGCCGGCAGCCTCACCGACGGCGGAGCCTTCATCTTCAGTGATGTGGACCTTGCCGACGCGCATCTGGTCAGCGCAACGGCCGTGGGTGCAACGCTCGGCTCACTGACCGCTTCTGTCAGCAACGACACCACGAGCATCGGCACCGGCGGACTGGTAACCTGGAACTATTCCGTGCCTGCCTCTTCTGTGGAATTCCTGGCCGCAGGTCAGACCAAAGTTGAAAGCTTCAATATCAGCCTCAGTGACCAGAATGGTGGCGTTGTCAGCCGTCAGGTCAATGTTGTCATTTCGGGCACCAACGACGTCCCCGTGATTACGAGTGAAGATCTCAGCGGCGCAGTCAAGGTCCCGGTTCAGGAAGTTGCAGCACCGCCCAGTCCACTTTTGTTCACCGTGCAGCAATTCCTGGGCTACCAGAGCAACGATCTGAATACGCTGCGCAACTATGCCTCTTCCCATACAGCCAATTACACCGTGCAGACCAATGTCATCGACTATACCGACGACACAGGCGGCTTCGCGGGCGAACTACCAGGCAGCTCACGCTGGCCGGCAGCCGTCGCGCAAGGCGCGTTTGGGACGGCGGGCATCAATGATGTGTTCTTTGCGAGGATCACCGCCGAGTTTTCGGTGAGCAGCGCCGACACTTATACTTTCCGTACCTTCAATGACGATGGCGTGTTCCTGCTGATCGACAATACGCTGATCATCAGTGACACGGGTTACCATCCGGAAGTGGCTTTCAATGGCAGCATAGCCCTGTCACCTGGAAACCATACCATCGAGCTGTTCTTCTTCGAAAACGGCGGCGAAGCGTCTCTCGAGCTCTCTGCTCGCACCTCGAGCGGCTCCTTCGGTCTGGTCGGCGGCACGGGCGGGGGCTTCGGCGGCTCGCTCTCGCAGGTGACGGACTCCGGCATCATTACTTTCAGCGACGTCGATCTGACGGACTCGCACCTCGTATCAGCCACCGGCACTCCGGTAGGAACGACACTGGGCAGCCTGTCAGCAGTCAAGAATATCGACACCACCGGCACCGGGACCGGCGGCCAACTGACCTGGACCTATACAGCGCCAAGCTCGGCCCTCGTGTATCTCGGCGAAGGTCAGACCAAGGTGGAAAGTTTTACCATCACCATCAATGACCAGCATGGCGGCCTGATCAGCAAGCAGATCGATGTCACCATCACCGGCACCAACGAGGGCCCGGTCATTGGCACCCAGGATCTGAGCGGCGCGCTTGTCGAACAGCTCACCCCCAGTGGCGTCCTCGCTGAAAGTGGCAGCATTCAGTTCACCGACGTGGATTTGAGCGACACCCATGTGGCCTCTACCACTCCACAAGGTTCGACTCTGGGCAGCCTGACCACCAGCATCGGCAGCGATACGACCGGCACGGGCGCCGGCGGCCAGCTCAATTGGCAGTACACCGTCAATGCGTCGGCAGTCGAGTATCTGGTCGCGAATCAGAACAAGATTGAAACCTTTACCGTAACGTTGGACGACCAGCACGGCGGACAAGTGACAAGACAGGTCAATATCACCATTACCGGCACCAATGACGCTGCGATCCTTGGCTCTGCGGTCGCCAATCTGGTGGAGACAGACGTTCAGCTGACGACTTCAGGAACCCTGTCTATCTCTGACGTCCACGCTGGCCAGGCGCTCTTCAATGCCCAGAGCAATACTGCGGGCAACTACGGCAATTTCAGCATCGGCGCGAATGGTGCCTGGAGTTATGCCACTGCTGGAGCACTGGATAATCTGGCACAAGGGCAAGTTGTCACGGACGTTTTCAATGTCACAAGCGTGGATGGCACCTCGACATCAGTCACCGTCAACATCACCGGGACAGCCGACGGCCCGACTGCGGTTGATGACAGCAATTCGCTGTCCGCCAGCCGTGGGGCGACCAATACCGGGAATACCGTGTATTGGGCTGATTGGCAATCTGTCACGCAGTTGAGCGCACCGAGCCCCGGCGTCGATGGCACCTATCGTGTCAATGGCACGATCAGCCTGCCGGGCGGGCACAACATCAATGTCACCTATGAAGGGCAGTACTTTTTCGCCCAGACGGCTCCCGGCGAGACCTTCTATTACACGCAACCGTCTGGACCTGTCTATACAAGTGCAGCCGTCGCCAATGGCCCGGGCACCAGTGACATCATCGCCCTGGGCGATGCGGCCAGTGCGCGCAACCTGACGTTCTCCGAGCCGGTGGAAAATCTGTTCTTTGCCATCGTCAGCATGAACAGCAACGGTTATCTGTTTGATCAGGACTTCAATATCATCAGCAGAGGTCAGGGATACTTCGGTAACTCCTCGAACGTCGTCAAGAGTGCCACTGGCGACGGCCGCTTTGGTATCACCTCCAGCGGCAATCCCAGCGAGTTCCATGGCGTGCTGCAAGTCGAGGGCGCCGTCAGCTCACTCACGTGGACCAGCCAGGCCGACGAGTACTGGAACGGATTCACGGTGGGCACCTACGGCCAGGCCCAGACATCGACTGCGGCTGGTACGCTACTCGCTAACGACATTGCAGATACTTCGAATCCGCTGCTTGAAGTCAGCGCAGTGGGAGGCCAGAGCATGGCGGGGAATTCCGTGACCCTGACCCTGCCGTCCGGCGCCAGCATCAAAGTGGATCGCGATGGCGATTACCTCTACGACGACAAGGGACAGTTTGTCTCTCTGGGCGCAGGCGACAGCCACACTGAGAGCGTTGTGTATACCGTCCGTGACAATGGCGGCAATACCGACACAGGAACTCTGACTATCACTGTCAACGGTGTGAACGATGCGGCTGTGCTCGGTACGGCAGTTGTCAATCTCACCGAGACTGATGCAGCGCTGAGCACCGGCGGGACTCTGAGTATCAGCGATGTCGATACCGGTGAGGCGTTGTTCAATGCCCAGAACAACACGGCGGGAACCTATGGCAGCTTCAGTATTGCTGCCAATGGCGTCTGGAGCTATAACTCCAACGGTGCGCTTGATCATCTGCTGGCTGGACAACAGGTTGCTGACGTCTTCAACGTCACCAGCATCGATGGAACGGCCACCACGGTGAGGGTGAACATCACTGGCACGGCCTTGCAAATCGCGGCGCCGGGCAATCTGGCGAAAAATGGCTCGTTCGAGAACAACCTGACTGACTGGGCTACGCTTGCTGGCGGTGTTGACCGTGTGCACAGCAACGGCTGGCAATCTGGCGAGGGTTTTTACAGCCTGGATTTGAACGCCTTCTCAGCCGGTGGCGTGCAACAAGCCGTGGCGACCCAGAATGGGACCTCCTACGGCGTGTTCTTCCAGATATCCAAGAACTACGACGGTGCGGGAACTATTCCCAGTGCGACCATGAGGGTGTCTGCTGCGGGCTCGACCCAGGATTACATCTTCGCCGAAAGCAATTCTCCCACCAACATGCTGTGGCGTGGTGAAACCTTTGGCTTAACGGCCAATAGCACCAGCACCACACTGAGCTTCGAAAGTCTTACATCCAATCCCATCAACCTTGCCAAGGGTCCGGCGTTGGATGATGTGGTGGTCTTGGCCAACACCATTATCAATGGCTTCGACAAGGCCGATGGTGATGTATTGAGCCTGGCTAATCTGCTCTCATCCATTGGCGCGCCGAATAATACAACGGCGTTCAATAATGGCTATCTGCGCTTCCAGCAGTCCGGCAGCGATACCCTGGTGCAAGTGGATGCGAACGGAGGGGCGGACGACTACCTGACGGCAGTTACCCTGATAGGTGTTTCGCTCAGCCAGTCTGATACCGGCAACTATTCGCTGTAAATAGCGTTAAGTCGGGCTATCAAGCCTGAGCGAGGGGGGCCACCCGCCCCCCTCGCACAGCCCTCATGAACACCAGCGCACTGCACACCGTCAGCACCGCCGCGAAAAGGAATGAAGCGCCGGGGAAATAGACCGGGGCGTTCTGCCCGGTAAAAAACGCGAAGATGCTCGTCATCAGCAACGGGCTGATGATGGACGTCAGGCTCGACATGCTCGCCATCCCTCCCTGCAACTCGCCCTGCGCATTGGCCGGCACCTGCCCGGACGTAATGCCATTGATCGAAGGCATCACGAAGCCCTGCAACGCCCCCGGAATCATGAACAGATACAGGACCCACCCCGAGCTCGCGAAGGCATAGCCGAGAAATGACACGATGCAGAACGTGAAGCCAAGCAGCGCCGCCTTGTGCTGACCGATGATCGGCAACACTTTGCGCAGCAATACCGCTTGCGTGAGCACCATCAGGATACCGACGAAGGCGAAGGAATAGCCGACTTCACGCTCACTCCAGGCGAATTTCTCGATGGTGTAGTAGGTCCAGGTGCTCGGTAGCGCGTGGTGTCCCATCATGAAGAGGAAGTAGGCACTGAGCATGCCGATTACCATAGGATACTTGCGCAGGGCGACCAGCGTGCCGGTGGGATTGGCGCGCCGCCAGTCGAAGGCGCGGCGATTCTCCTGCGGCAATGTCTCGGGCATGACGAAGAAGCCGAAGATGAGATTCGCGAAGGCCAGACACGCGGCGGCGATGAAGGGCAACCGGGCACCATACTCGCCGAGCAGCCCGCCGATGACGGGGCCCACGATAAAACCAACTCCAAATGCCGCCCCGACCAGGCCGAAGGTCTGCGTCCGCCTTTCGGCGGGAGTAGAATCGGCGATGACGGCATAGCAGGTGCTATAGGTCGATGCCGCGATGCCGGCGACCATGCGCCCGACAAACAACCAGATCAGTGTGGGTGCCCACGCCATCACGAGGTAGTCGATGCCAAGCAACAGCAGCGTCAGCAGCAACACAGGGCGCCGCCCGAACCGATCGGAGACATTGCCCATGATCGGTGAGAACAGGAACTGCATCAGGGCATAGATCATCATCAACCAGCCGCCATAACGGGCGGCAGTGGAAAGTCCCTCTCCAGAGACGTCCATGATCAACTGGGGCATGACTGGCAGAATGATGCCGAAACCGATGGAATCGATGAGCAGTGTGACGAACACGAAGGTCAGGGTGTATTTGTGGCTCATGCTGTTGTTCTTCTTGTGCTGGATATTCAGGAGAGGCTGGGGGCCGGGAGGTAAAACTAGCGCAGCCCAGCGCAATTCACAACGTGCCTGAACAGAAGACGGTGGCACATTCGCGGTCGGAAACGTCCGCGTGAAAATTGCTTTCGCCAGAGCATCCTGACATGATCACGGCTCGCAAAATGCAAACAGCGATGAGGCTCCACCGTGGCAATTTCCCTGCAGGAACAGTTACTCAAGGCCGGACTGGTCAAGGAAAAGCAGCTCAAGAAGAGCAACAGCGAGAAGCGCAAACAAGTCCGCCAGCAACAACACAGCAAGGCTGGCGTGGTCGATGAGAACAAAGAAGCGGCCATCAAGGCTCTGGCCGAGAAAGCCGAACGCGATCGCGCGCTGGCTCGTGAACAGAACAAAGTGGCTGAAACCAAGGCCATCGCCGCACAGATCCGCCAGATCATCCTCATGAACCGCCAGCCCAAGAATAACGGCGACGTGGCGTACAACTTCGTGGATGACAAGAAAATCAAATCGATGCATGTCAACGTCGCAACCGTCGACCATCTGGCCCGAGGGCGCTTGGCGATTGTCCGCCTCGATGACCACTACGAGATCGTCCCGCAGGCAGCCGCTTTGAAAATCCAGTTGCGCGACCCGTCAGTAGTCGTTGTCTGCAACACCCAGCAGCAGTCCGCCGACGGCACACCCGAAGACGACCCCTATGCCGACTACAAAGTGCCCGACGACCTCATGTGGTAACCCCTGCGCGGGTCAGACCCACACAACTTATTGATTCAATTTAATTTATCTGAAAATAGCCACCATAATGTCCGCTTAAATGAACCTTTTAGGGCGTAAAACTGAGACCACTGAACGAGCTGCTTTTAGCCCAAAAAGGAGCTCAATAAGGCCAATGGCCACAGCTTTTAAATGATATTTCTTATTAAAATCAGATTTTTACGTGGGTCTGACCCACGAAGGCGCGAGGTGGAAGAATGATCGACAGAGTGGAGGCGCTATGCCCTTTGGCGGGCCGCATAATACTTGGGCTGTATTTCATTGTGCCCGGCGGGCTGATGAAGATAGTCAATTATCAGGGGACGGCAGACTACATGGCGGCGCACGGGATGTTCATGATTCCGTTCTTCCTCGTGCTGACGATAATCATCCAGCTGGGTGCGGGTGCTGCGCTGATCGCAGGCTACAAGGCGCAAATCGCCGCCTTCCTGCTCGCCGGGCTCACGCTGGTCATCAGCCTGGTGATGCACGATTTCTGGGATGTGGCCGACGCTCTGCAGCGTGGGCACGAGACACAAAACTTCGTGAAGAATCTGGGGATCATTGCAGGACTGTTGGTGCTGAGCGGACTGGGAGCGGGGCGTTTTAGTGTCGACCAACGCAAGGGTTGAGGCGCCCGTTCGAGAGAAGCAGACAACAATCAATCGCGTGCAGGCACGCTCCCACAAGGCAAAAAGAAAGACATGGCAACGAAAGCGACAATTCTGAAAGCGGAACTGATGATCTCCGATATGAACCGCCACTATTATCAGACCCACCAGCTCACCGTGGCGCAGCATCCCTCAGAGACCGAGGAACGCCTGATGGTCCGCCTCGTCGCCTTCGCCCTGCACGCCAGCGAAAGCCTCGCCTTCACCAAGGGCATCAGCACCGACGACGAACCGGACATCTGGGACAAAGACCTCACCGATCACATCACCACCTGGATCGACCTGGGCCAACCCGAAGACAAACGCATCCGCAAAGCCTGCGGCCGCGCCGATGAAGTGTTCATCTACACCTATCAGCCCCGCAACGCCGGCCCGTGGTTCGCGAAGGCCGCAGAAACGCTGTCGCGTTTCGACAAACTCAACATCATCGCCATCGATACCGTTTCAGCTACGCCACTCGCCGACCTGTGCGACCGCAACATGACGTTGCAGTGCAACATTCAGGACGACGCGGTGTATCTCTCAAACGAGAGCAAGGAAGTGGAATTGAAGCTGACGGTGACGAAAGCTGCAGTGAAGTAGCCCAGAGCCAAGGCTGCACCAGAAATCTTCAATTCGCCACGCGCACCAGCTCAAATCTCTGTGGCTCGAAGCCCCTGCCTTTCTCCAGAATCTGCATTCTGGTGCTGTCGACGAAGATACGCAGAGGCACCCGATCACGCGGATGCGAAAGTCCGCATTGCTTGTTGCTGTCACTCAGCACTGTCGCCAACACTAATCCAGTACTTGGCTCCCAAGCGTAGGTGCCAGACTCGCTTCCGGTGACGCAATTCGGATCATCGGCAACCTCGAAATGCTCGTAGGTCCCATTTGCATTGAATTTAATACGTAGTGCGTTGACGCCTCTGCTGTCAGTCCAGGTTCCGACAATGGCCGCTGTGCTGGCATTGATTGTCGGCGCGACAACCGGTGGCGTAATCGAGGTCAGAGAAGTAATGTCGGCCTGAAAGCGCAGATTGGTCGCATCGGTCAGTGTCAGTGTTGCATAGAAGACTTCGCCATTGAGCTTCAGATGGGGGATCACCAGTTTGCCGGTGGCGGTATCGAAGTAGGCGTCAACGTTCGCAGCAGTAACGCTGGATGTCAGGAAAAAGCAGGACAACAGGCAAAGCGCCAGCTTGTATGGCATGGATCATTCCTCTTGAATTGAATTATTGGAGCGACAAGCGTAATCGCCGCATTCCACTAAACTACCGACTTACTTTCCCGCCTCACACCAACGACAACTGAATATTGAAGCAAGTACCCAACTGCTCATTGGACGTCACCGACATATGACCCTGGTGATGCTCGGTGATGATGAAGTACGGATACGACAGGCGATGCTCCACCGGACAAGTAGTTGCACTCGCGGTCGTCGCGAAGAACGGCTCGAAAATATCCACTTGTGCCTCAGCACTCAGACATTGACCCTTGTGTCCGACCTTAATCCACAGCGAATCAATGAACTGACTGATCTCGATGCTGATCCGTGGTTTGTTGTCTGGCTCCCACCCCTTTGCCTTCAGCGCATAGAACGCATTGCGCAGCAGTCGCGTGAAGACCTGCGTCAGCTCATCGGGGAAACAAGATATCTGCGGCAGCTCGGCACTGTAATTGCGACGAATCTCCACATCTTTGAACGCCAGACCATCGGCATCCGTAAACAGTTCGGTGGCCACTTCAATGCTGCGCTCCATGATCGCGGGGATGTCGCACAGCTGTTCCGTGTTGCGGTGGCTGCGCGCCAGATCCAGCAGATTCTGCGCAATGGTCGTCGCCTGCTGCGCGCTCTGGCGAACAATTTCCACCTCGCGCAATAGATATTCCTGCACCGGCCCCAGCTCAGTCGCCTCGATCTTCTGTCGAGAATCGGACACGTGCTGGAAGATGGTGTTGATCGGCAGACTGATGTCATACGCCATTGCGGAGGCAAGCTCACCGAGTGCCGATATCTTGTCGCGTTCGGCCACCTTGTTCTCGGCGTTCACCTGCTTGGTGATGTCGGAAATCAGGATGACGATCCCGGTGTCATCGTGTTCCCGCAGCCGGTAAAGGGTCAGTTCATAACTGTATTGGCCGGGCTGCGTGTGCTTCAAGTTAATGGTCACACCGGTGGTCAGCACGCTGCGCACCTGCTCGTCGGTGAGCGTGATGGCCGGGTAAGCGGCCCACAGATTCCGGCCCGCCACGTCTTCAAACGGACGCCCCGTCACCTGCTCTGCCGTCTTGTTCCACTGCGTCACCTGCATATCTTCATTGATGCCGATCAGCATCACCGGCATGGAGTTCACGATGCTGGTGATATACGCCTCGCGTTTGCGCAGTTGCTCAGCAGTCTCCTGCAACACGACCGTGCGCCGTTCAACACGCTCTTCCAGCGTAGACTTGATATCGGTCAGCGCCTGATTGGAGCGGGTTGCCCGCAGATGGGCGCGCACCAGAAAGAACAGCACGACCAGCAGCGTCAAAATCAACAAACTGGCGCTGGTATTCGCCACGTACTGCCAATTGGTGCTGCCATCTTCATCGCGGAAAACGGCAAATATATCGGCATACGCACTCACACTGACGCCCAGAAATACCATCAAGGCCAAAACTTGCTTCATGAAATCATTCTCATCATCGGGGGGCTGGTCACCCTCAATCTGGATATCCGGGGGCCGGAACAACGCCACAGCCCCCATTCGTGGCCGAAGTGTAGCATGGTTATGACGGCGGCAGCTCAGGCACTCCCGCCCAACCGCCTGCAGAAACAATAGACAAACTTCTGTTCTTTGCCTGTCGGGGTCAGGTGACTCTCGCGCTGCGAACCCAGCAGCTCAAAGGTATTCCCGAATTCGGCGTGCAGGCCTTCTGTGCTGTAACGCATGACCGGCAGGCCGCTGCATTTTTCCGGGCCGTCTTCGGCAAACGTCGCAACAATCACCAGTCCTCCCGGCTTCACAGCATGCAGCACCTGTTCGACATAGCGGTGGCGCTCGGATTCTGACGTCAAAAAATGAAAGACTGCGCGATCATGCCAGACGTCATAGGCACTTGCCGGCAGCGTCACATCGAGAATATTGGCTTCCAGCCACTGCACGGATGCCGCCCGCGAGCCAAGCCGTGCCTTCGCCTTTGCAAGAGCTGCGGCCGAAAGATCGAGCACCGTGATCTTGCTGAAACCAGCGCTGAGCAGATCATCCACAAGAGTAGAGGCGCCACCTCCCACATCAATGATCCTGCCATCCGGCGCAAGCGCGCTGTCGCGGATAATCTGCAGCGACAACCGGGCGTGCTCCTGAAACCAGCTGACCTCGTCAGCGGCCTTCGTGGAGTAAACATTTTCCCAGTGCTCTTTCGTTTGCATATCTCCGCTCTCCTCCGCGAACCCACTACTCCCCCAACCTCTCCCTCTCCCCATGCTCGCCCCTGCTGATCACCACCAGCGCGGCCAGCGTCACCAACCCGGCGCCGGACAGGTAATAGCCGACCGCCGCGATGCCGTAATTCACCGCGAGCCAGGTGGCAATATAGGGCGCCAGCGAGCCGCCCAGAATGCCGGCAAGATTGAAGGCCATGGACGCCCCGGTATAACGCACTGCTGTCGGGAACAATTCTGATAATGCAGTGCCCAGCGGCCCATAGGTCAGACCCATGCAGCCGAGCCCGAGCGACAGCAGCACGATCACCATGAAGGTGCTGCCGCCGGCGAACAGTGGTCCGAACACCAGTCCGAACAGCATGATCGCGACGGTGGCGTAGATGAGCATGCGCAGGCGGCCGACGCGGTCGGCGACGATGGCCGAGTACGGAATCATCGCGGCGAAGAACAGCACGCCGATGATCTGCATGATGAGGAAATCCTGCCGTGCGAAGCCGAGCTGGCTGGTGCCCCAGCTGAGGGTGAACACGGTCATCAGGTAAAACGTGACGAAGGTGGTGGTCGCCATCAGCGTGGCCAGAATCAGCGTGCTGCCGTGGTCACGAAAAACGGTGACCAGTGGCACCTTGACGCGCTCCTCTTTGTCGATGGCCTCCTGAAATGCAGGCGTCTCAGTAATCTGCAGACGTACATAGAGTCCAACCAGTACCAGCAGCGCACTGGCAATGAACGGCACGCGCCAGCCCCATGCGAAGAACTGTTCCTCGGTGAGCGTGGCGTTGAGCACCACGAACACGAGCGTAGAGAGAATGAATCCGATGGGGGCGCCTAACTGTGGAAACATGCCAAACCAGGCGCGTTTGCCCGGCGGTGCGTTCTCCGTGGCGAGCAGCACGGCGCCGCCCCATTCACCACCCAGACCGATGCCCTGTCCGAAGCGGCATAACGCGAGTAATGCGGGAGCCAGCAAGCCGATGGAGGCATAGGTGGGCAGCAGGCCGATGGCGACCGTCGATATGCCCATGGTGAGCAGCGCCGCGACGAGCGTCGCCTTGCGGCCGATGCGGTCACCGAAGTGGCCGAATAGTGCCGAACCGACCGGCCGCGCAAAAAATGCGAGAGCGAAGGTGGCGAGTGACTGCAGCGTAGCCGTCGCCGGATCGGAGCCCGGGAAGAACAGTGTGGGGAACACCAGCACGGCGGCGGTGCCATAGATGTAGAAGTCGAAGAACTCGATCGTGGTGCCGATCAGGCTCGCGAACAGAACGCGTCTTGAACTCATATTGTTTTTATTCTCTTCCTGAATTTTCTTTCAATTGACTCATCACGCCGAATTACGGCTCGCATTGATATTGCCGAACAGCGAACGCATCACCATTTTCTCGTACTGCTCCAGCAACGGATGCCCTTCACTCTGACGCTGCTCCTGAATACGCATCAGCGCATATTGCTGTACCGTCAGCAACGGTAGCACCACGCGTTCGCGCAACTGGATGCTCATGCGGCTGCGGGGATTGTCTTCCAACAGCTGTTGCTGACCGGAGATCTTCAGCACCATCGCACGGCTGAGTTCGTACTCGTCGTGCAGGATGTTCCAGAACACACCGAAACGCGGATCGTCCTGCATGTAACGGGTCAGCGCGAAGTTGGTTTTGCTCATGCTCTGCATGCTGTTAGCGATCAGCGCGCGGAAGAAACGCGAGCGTTGATACAAACGGATGCAGGCGTCGAAGTTACCCTTGTCTTCCTGCTCCTTGAGAGCCGCGCCGACGCCATAAAAACCCGGCACATTCTGTTTGAGCTGGCTCCACGCGCCGACGAACGGAATGGCGCGCAGGTCCTCGAATCTCAGCTTGCGCGTAGTGCCACGCCTGGCAGGACGGCTGCCGATGTTGGTCATCGCGTAATAGTTCAGCGTACTCATCTCTTCAAGATACGGCAGGAACAGCGCGTGTTTCTTGAAGGCCTCGTAAGTGCGGTAGCTTGACTGCGCCAGTTCTTCCATCAGCGCACGCTGCTCGTCGTCCAGTTCACGCTCGGCGCGGTCGTAGAGGTTGTTCTCAAGGCCCGCCATGAGCAGCTGACTCATGTTATGTACCGCGGCTTCCTTGATGCCGTAGAAGGTGCTGATGGTCTGGCCCTGCACCGTCATCTGGATCTGGTTGCTCTCGATCTTCTTGCCCATCGCCGCGTAGAACAGATAGGTGTCGCCACCGCCGCGCGCGGGAGGACCGCCACGGCCGTCGAAGAAGATCACTTCGACACCGGACTGGCGCGAGATTGCCGTGAGGTCTTCCTTGGCGCGGTAGATGGCCCAGTTGGCCATCAGGTAGCCGCCGTCCTTGGTGCCGTCGGAGAAGCCGAGCATCACGGTCTGGCGCTTCCTGCGCCGTTCCAGATGCGCCTTATAATGACGATTGGTGTAGATGTGCGTCATCGATGTACCTGCGCGCTGCAGGTCATCGACGGTCTCGAACAGCGGCACGATGTCCACGGTCAGCGGTATGTCGGCCCAGCCGCACAGACGGAACAGCGCGAATACCTTGGCGATGTCGGACGCGCCCCGGCAGTTGCTGATGATGTAGCGATGCGTGGCGCGCTCGCCGTTGAGCATCTGAATCTTGCGCATTACCGCGAAGGAGCCGAGCGTATCGCGGATCACCGGATCGCTGAAGGATTCGATATCGACGTGGCCCTTGCAACTGATCAGGCAGTCGATCTGCTGTTGCCAGTTGAGCTCGAAGATGTGCGGAGGCAACAGGTCGCGACGCTGCGCGATCACGGCGTCCAGCGCCGCAGAGATCACGCGGCTGTCCTGACGGATGTCGATGCTGGCGAAGTGGAAGCCGAACAGCTGCACCTTGCGCCGGAACGATTGCAGCAGATCCCGATACAGCCCCTGATGCTCGGCGACCAGCACCTGTTCGATGGCGTCGATCTCGGCGAGGAAGGCGTCGAGGTTGAGCGGATGCTCCACCTTCGCATCGCTCAGCTCCTCGTGCAACTGTTGCTCCAGCGCCACCAGCCGGTCATAGGTGCCGCGAAAACTCAGGCGCCGTTTCAAAGCACGGATGTTCTGGTGATAACAGCCGAGCACGGTGTAGCGCAACTTGGCGGCGACCTTCATGGTGGTCTCCGTGGTCACGAAGGGATTGCCGTCGCGATCCCCGCCCGGCCAGAAACCCACTGTGATGAGCTCCTGATTGCCCAGCACCTGTTGCGGATATTGCTCAGCGAGTTGATCGACGATCTCGCCGATGCTGGGATAGAAAATATTGCCCAGATACCAGGTCAGCAGCACTGCCTCGTCATAGGGCGAAGGCTTCTGCTTCTGAAAAAAGGGCGTGTTGCCGAGCTGCTGCAGCAGGTCGCGCGCGGTGCCGATCTGATTCGATGAAATCGCCTCGGTGAGGTCGGAGATGATGGCCAGCACCTGACCCGGATAGAACTGCGTCGGGTGCGCGGTGAGCACCACGCGCACACCGAAATTCTCCAGAATACTGCCCAGATTTTCGTCGAGATCATTGTCGCGCGCACGGTCCATCAGCTGCACCAGTGAACTCTTGCCCTCGATGCGATGAATGCGGCTGTAGGCGGCATCTTCCAGGGCATCAATGAGCACGACCTGGCGCTCCACGTACTGAATGACTTTGAACAGGAACTGGATACGCTCTTCTTCGGTGAAGGCTGGTTTGTGAACCTCGAAGAAATCATCAATGATTTCGGCCGGGTTCTGCCCACTCTGCAGCCCTGCGGTGCAGGCCTCGCTGAGCAGCGGCAACAGGGTCCCGGTCTGCTCGACAGCGTCCAGTGGCAACGTCAGAAACAAACTGTTGTAGAGCTGGAAATTCAGCTCCACCAGTTCGGCGAATGTCTTGGCGACCTTGTCAGTCATAACGCTGTTTCACCTCAAAAAAACTTTTCTAAAACCCTTTTTTAAAAAAAGAACGGTGCCTCACTTCAGCAGCTCATCCAGAGTCAAACCATAGCTCGGCGCGAAGGTGTCGAGAAAATATCCCACCTCTGGCAGCTCGATGCGGTCTAGGCGCGCCTTCACGTCTTTCTCCGCCTGCGAGAACTCGAAGTTGCCTGCCAGCACCTCGGCCTTGCACTTGAGGTAGGCACACAACGTATCCGCCGCCTTGATCAGCTGCATGTGTTCATGGGGAATTTCCTCATGCAGCAACACAGCGCGAAAGTCCGGTTGCAGATCCTCGGGGAGCAGCCCCAGCAGTTCGCGTTCGGCCTGCTTTTCGACGGCCTTGTAGGCCAGCGTGATCTCGGGAGAGTGATATTTGATAGGGGACGGCATGTCGCCGGTGATCACCTCACCGCAGTCATGATAGAGCGCCGCGACGACCACGGCGTTCACATCCAGCGTGCCGCCGAAATGGCGATTGCGGATGAGGCCGAGCACGTGGGCGATGGTGGCCACCTCCCAGCTGTGCTCCATGACGTTTTCGTTGATGACATTGCGCTTGAGACCCCAGCGCTGCAGCCAGCGAATCTTGCTGATGTAGGCGTAAAAATGACTTCTGAGACTGTCGGCCATGGATTTTTTCGCACCCTGTGAGGGAGACTGACTGGAAAGGCCCTCAGGATATAGCATCCGCCCCTCTCCTGCCCACTGCACGTCTGGAATTCCCTGCAGGACTGCCGAAATCCTTGAGAGCAACAAAAACAAGACGGGGTCAGCCACATTCTAAGGAAAGAAAGGCTGCTTTCGCGCCGCCATTGCGTTGCGCCCCGGGCTGAAAGTACTCTATACCTAAGGCTACACCGACAATGCGATTGTCCATTACGGCCGTCTCGATCCCGGCGTGGCGACATTCCCACAACTTCAATTACCTGATCAGCAAGGCAGTAACGACATGGTAGAGAGCAACACCAATGACAACTTTTTGCAAAGGCTGATACACGGGCACTATTTTGGCCTGGCGCAAACCTACTGGGCGCTCTATCTGATCGTGGCTGCTATCTTCTTCGTGGTGGGCAGTGTGCTGGTGGCGGATCGCAACTGGCCGCCCTACATCGCCCTGATCCTGGCGCTGGTGGGCTGGTCGTTCCTGCTGCTGCTGGGGGTCGACAAAGGCTACCGCGGGTCGGACCCAGGTAAGGCCTTGGCGCGTATAGCAATGTTGTTTTTGTTGTTGAATTTGACCAACATTCTGGCGACTTTGAGCTTCATTTGAGGGGCTGAATTCACCTTTGTGTGGGAGCGGGCCTGCCCGCGATAATCTCTCACTCCAATCGCGGGCAGGCCCG
>CAIRBI010000067.1 GCA_903876785.1 uncultured Gammaproteobacteria bacterium | reverse complement strand
ATATGAGGTGTCTCTGAAGAAGGATGCGAGTGAGCAAGAGGTGGGTCGGCGCGGCCTGCGTCCGCATGGAAAGCACCGAGCCAGGCGCAGGCTCGTGGTGATTTCCTATCGCTTTCTGAAACAGGGGAAGCGTTACCTGCCGCCGGTGCTCCGGGGGTTTCTGGGTTTGATCTTTATTTTCGCAGGTATTCTAGGATTTTTGCCGGTGTTGGGATTCTGGATGATCCCGCTGGGCATAGCCTTGTTGGCAACGGATATCCCGGTCCTGCGGCGCTGGTTGATCAAGCGGCTCAACCACCACCGGCGTGATCAGCATTGATCAGACCGGTGATGACAGCGCCAGAGGTTTACTTGATCTCTGCAAATAAGGCACGCAGTCGTGCCGCGTTCTTGCCGATATCGCTGCCGCCGACGCGGGACTTGGAGCGGGCATTCAGCACAGTGCCATTCGGAGTCTCTGTAATCAGCACGATGACGTCGTCCTTGAAGCGAAACCAGAAGGTCGTGTCGGTTGCCTCAACACGCCCGTCTGCGAGATTCTGATCGACCAGCTCCCAGCCCAACGTGTCTACTGCGGTGAGGACACGATTGAAGACCTCTTCTTTTGATTCAGTAAAAACCTGCGGCACGATTTCCGGATAGGCTTCCTTCTGGGCCGCCGCCATCTTGGTTGCATCCCAGTTGGCCTGATCGCCATAGATGACAGAGTTGGGTGCATTCGCACGCAACGGAGCGACAGCCACAAATTGAGGAGGATTGTTGGTGTCCGTGGTGATGTCATGAATCGGCGGGGTCCCTTCCGGGGCGCGATAGGTCTCTGGCACTACATAGGCCAGTGCGGCTGCCACCGTCCCGATCGCAGCGAAGGTTGCCAGCTTTTGCGCAATTGCCGGCGCCATGCGGCGGGCGGCCACGAATACCCCAATGGTGAGTGCCAGTGAAATCCACGCTACCCAGTCAGCGCTGGCGTTGACTGTACGCAGCATGCTGAAGCCGGTGCGGAAGTCCCACATGCCAAACCATACCCCAAGTGAGGCAAACAGGGCATAAGCCCCCAAGCCTAGTCCAGCGACGAGAGTCAGCAGCGCCACGGCGGTCACTGCCTTGCTGCCAGTGGTGGCGGAAGTTGGCTGGTTGTCGGAATTTGCGTTCATTGCGTTTTTTCCTTTTTGTTGGGTGATTATTATGGCGTTGATGAGACCTGTCGGAGCATCGGCTTATTGCACCGTTTCTGCGTACTGAATGATTTGCGGGACAGCGCGGCTGTCCTTGTTCACTGCGACGATGCTGTGCGAGCAGTTGTGCATCACCGGTGGCTCCCACAGCAGATCCAGGGAGCGACCTTCCAACTGACACAGAATTGACTTGATCAACACCCCATGGCTGATGATGGCGACATCCTGTCCAGCGGAGTCAGCCATTACACGCTGTAACTCCTGCATGCCCCGCTGCTGTACCTGTGCGAAAGTTTCAGCGCCGGCCAGTGAGAAACGATGGGGAAAATGCCAGAATTCGTTGAAACTCTCCGGATACTTCTCCTTCACCTCCGTCTGCAGAAAACCCTCCCACGGCCCCAGCAGAATCTCTCTCAAAGAGTCACGATACTCCGTCTCGACATCTTTGTCGGCGAAGAGTATGGCGGCGGTCTCCCGAGTGCGAATGCTGGTGCTGCAATATACCTTGCTGATTGCGATCTGATCGAGAACCTGCCGCAGCGCGGCTGCCTGTGCACGTCCTTCTGCACAGAGCGTCGATTCTGTCTGTCCCTGCACCCGATGCTCTTTGTTCCAATGTGTCTGTCCATGACGGATCAGGTGTATTCTCACTCTCCAGCCTCCTCGTGCTTCTTTTCCATGCCAGCAGCGGCGGCTCAGCATACCAGCTTACTGCGTGTTCTGTTCACGGCATCCTGCCACAGTGCATAGCGTTCTTCACGCCAGATGTCGTCTCTAAGCGGCGAGAACGATTTGTCCAGTTGCCATTGACGGGCAATGGATTCCAGCGAGTCATATACTCCGCAATACAGACCTGCCAAGTAAGCCACACCCAGTGCTGTGGTTTCAGTGATACGCGGTCTGTCTACGCGGCAGTCGAGCAGGTCAGCGAGATTTTGCAGCACGAAATCATTGCGGGCCATGCCACCGTCCACTCGCAGGGTGGCAGGTCGCACGCCATCGGCTTCCATGGCTTTCTGCAGATCGCGAGTCTGATAACACACCGACAGCAGCGCAGCAGTCACCAGTTCCTTGATGCCCGTATCCCGGGTCAGCCCGAAGATCGCCCCGCGTGCGTCAGCGTCCCAGTAAGGTGCTCCCAGGCCAGTAAAAGCCGGGACGAAGATGACATGCATGTTGCTGTCGGTCTGCTGCGCGAGCAGTTCGGTTTCGGCTGCATCATTGAATAAGCGCAAGCCGTCCCGCAGCCACTGCATGGTGGCACCAGCCATGAAGATGCTGCCCTCCAGTGCATAGGTCACTTTGCCATTGAGACGATAGGCTATGGTCGTCAGCAAGCGATGCTCCGACAGCAGAGCCTGGTCGCCCGTGTTGAGCAGCAGGAAGCAGCCAGTGCCATAGGTGCTCTTGGCCATTCCCGGTTCGAAACAACATTGCCCGAAGGCGGCCGCTTGCTGATCACCCGCGATCCCGGTGATGGGGATGGCTGCGCCAAGAACTTTTGGATCGCTGACTCCGAAGTCGGCCGCACTGTCGAGTACGGTGGGTAGCAGCGATGAAGGAATGCGGAAGAGCTGCAACAGTTCCTCGTCCCAGCACTGCGAGTGAATGTTGAAGAGCAAGGTGCGGGAGGCATTGGTGGCATCCGTACAATGGCTCTCACCGCCAGTCAGGCGCCATAGAAGGAAGGTGTCGACCGTACCGAACGCAAGCTCGCCTGCATCCGCTGCAGCCTGTGTCCCCGGGACGTTGTCGAGTATCCAGCGGATCTTGCTGGCGGAAAAGTAGGGATCGAGAAGCAGGCCAGTCTTGTCACGAATGATGTCACTGCGCCCCTCCTGCAGCAGTTGGCCACTGACTTCCTGACACCAGGCAGCGGTGCGGCGATCCTGCCAGACGATGGCTTGATACACGGGTTGCCCGGATTGACGGTTCCACAACAGCGTGGTTTCGCGTTGATTGGTGATACCGATGGCGCGTAAGTCTTGTGGCCGCAGGTGCGCCTCCTGCAGAGCGGTTCGGTAGCTGCGAAGCGATGTCTGCCATAGATCTTCCGGATCATGTTCAACCCAGCCGTCTTGCGGGAAATGCTGCTGGAATTCTTCCTGTCCCGCGCCCATGCGCTGGCCGCTGGCGTTGAAGATAATTGCCCGGCTGCTGGTGGTGCCTTGATCGAACGCAAGCAGAAAATCCGTCATGCTCTGAGGTCCGCGTAAGTCTGCGCGTGCACGCGCTTATCATTGTTAAATAGGCTCTGACCGTTTAGATCATGCAGGTTCAGCCAAGGCAGGCTATATTACCCTTATGAGTGAGAATTCCACAATTCATGATCTTCTCGTGATAGGCGGAGGCATAAACGGCTGCGGCATCGCTGCCGACGCGGCCGGGCGTGGTCTCGACGTATTGCTGTGCGAGATGGGAGATCTGGCCTCTGCAACATCTTCTGCGAGCACCAAGCTGATTCACGGTGGTCTACGCTACCTGGAGCAGTATGAATTTCGCCTGGTCAGGGAGGCGCTCGCGGAGCGCGAGGTGCTGCTGCACAATGCCCCTCACATCATCACCCCGATGCGCTTTCAGCTCCCGCACAGGCCTCATCTGCGACCGCGCTGGATGATTCGTGCCGGCCTGTTCATGTATGACTATCTGAGTCAGCGCGTCACGCTGCCGGGATCGCGCAGTGTGAAATTTGGTACTGACAGCCCGTTGTTGTCGGAATTCAAACACGGTTTCGAATATTCAGATGCCTGGGTCGATGATGCGCGTCTGGTGGTGCTGGTGGCTATGCAGGCGCGCGAGCATTCGGCGCAGATCCAGGTCCGCACCCGCTGTGTGGAGGCCTTCGCTGAAGATGGGCTCTGGCGGGTAACCCTGCAGGATCAACGGACCGGAAGTTGCAATCAGGTGCGCAGCCGCGTGCTGGTCAACGCAAGTGGACCATGGGTGGGCGAGTTGTCCGCTGATATGCTGCCGCAGATTCCTCGCCATGATGTCAGGCTGGTGAAGGGGTGCCATATCATCGTGCCTAAACTGCACGACAAGCCCGAGGCCTTCCTGCTGCAGAACAGTGACGGGCGTGTAGTATTCGTGATTCCCTATCAGCAGGATTTCAGTCTGATCGGGACGACTGAGGAGGACTTCCATGGCGACCCTTCGTCCGTGAAGATATCGGAGTGGGAAATCGAATATCTGGTCAATATCGTCAACGAGTGTTTCAAAACCAGGATTGCCGCCGTCGATGTCGTGCATCACTTTGCCGGTGTACGTCCTCTGCTTGGCAGTGACGAGGCAAATGCCTCCAAGGTGTCGCGTGACTATACGCTGGAGCTGGCTGTCGAGCCTGCCCCAGTGCTGACTGTCTATGGTGGCAAGATCACGACCTATCGTTGTCTTGCCGAGAATGCTCTGGCGAAATTGCAGCCGCTGTTTCCGCAGATGCGGGGCGCATGGACTGAACTGGCCCCTTTGCCGGGGGGTGAATTCAACTCCCGGCCTGCGTTGTTGAAAGAGTTCGAAAAGTCGTGGCCATGGGTCCCCGAGAGTTTACTGCAGCGCTGGGCAGCCAGCTATGGGGTCAGAACACGGCGGTTGCTGGAGGGCTGCTCCGGCGTATCGGCGCTGGGCCAGAACTTCGGTGGAGGGTTGTATGCACGCGAAGTGGATTATCTCTGCGACCAGGAATGGGCCGAGAGCCTCGAAGACATTCTCTGGCGGCGCACCAAGCTTGGGTTGCGTTTCAGCGCCGCACAGTGTGAGGCGCTTTCCATCTATCTGGTCGCGCGCAGAACCTAGCCTCCGCGCTGCTTGCTCGAATACATTGCCTCGTCGGCGAAGCGCAGCAGTTCAGTGTCACTTTCCCCGTTCTCAGGATAAACAGCGACACCGATACTCGGCCTTATGTGCAGTTGCTGACCGTTCAGGTCAAAGGGAACAGTCAGTGCCGCGTTGACCTTGCGCGCTACGTGCAGGGCATGGTTTGGCTGAACGATGCTGTCCAGCAGGACTACGAATTCATCACCGCCGAAACGCGCGATGGTGTCGGATTCGCGAATGCAGCCGCGCAGACGTCGGGCCACCTCCTGCAGCAACTGGTCGCCAACGCCATGTCCGTAGGTATCGTTGACGTCCTTGAAATTGTCCAGATCACTGTAGAGTAGCGCGAAGCGGGCGTGCTCGCGACGCACCCTCGCCATCATCCCTTGCAGGCGGTCCAGAAACAGCGCCCGGTTGGCCAGGCCTGTGAGGACGTCGTGGCCAGCCGCATAGAGCAACCGTGCATGCAATTGTTGGCGCAGAATGGCAGAGCCCAACTGGGTAGACACGAATTGCAGTAGCTCCTTGTCCGCCTCGTTGTACTGAATGTCTCCGGTATAGGTCTGCACCACGAGAGCACCGATTGTTTGCTGCGGATTCTTTAATGGCACACCCAGCCAATTAAGCGACTGCGCTCCCATTGCTTCCCTGACATCAGTTCTCTCTGCTGTCAGCAGCAATGAGGAACCGGTGCGAATCACCTCAGTGCAAAGAGCTTCACTATCAAGTGACATGGGGGCTGGCTGCTCGTCGTACTCGTCGACGAAATAAGGGAAGGTCACCTCATCTTTCTTCTCGTCGTAGAGGGCAATGAAAAAGTTTTCAGCGGGGAGTAGTCCTGCGATGATCCCGTGAACGAGTCGATAGAGTTCTGCGAGGTCATCGGAGGTATGCGCTGCCTCGGAGATATGGTACAGCGCCTTCTGCACCGACTCCTCGTATTTGCGCCCGGTGATGTCATGAGCGACGGCGATGCGCACTTGATCCGCCTCCGACCAGCGTGCCGACCAGCATACATGCGCAATACTGCCGTCCTTGCGGATACAGCGATTCTCGAAGCCCTTCATTGGCTGGCCCTCGCTGATCTTTCGAGCCATAGCCTCCGTGCGCTCGCGATCGTCCGGATGGATCAGCTCAAGCATCGGCTTGCCGAGCATTTCTGCAGCCGAGTAACCAAAGATGTGATCGCTGGCTGCGCTGAGGTATACAAAGCGGCCATCTGTATCGACCATACAGACGACATCCATTAGCAAGTCCATCAGGTCGGAAAAAGGTTTGAATTTGCTTGCTGGCATGATCACCGGTGATTGAAGAGAATGTTGTAGGGACCGACACCGCCGCGATCGACGACCAGATGCTGGTAGCCTGACTGCGGGCCTCCGGTGCTGACGTACTGATCCAGACCGGCCGACTTGACGTCGACCCGGAAGCGGTTGTGCAGATACTCGCTTAATTCGAGCGCGGTGAGTTCACCGTTCTCATCAAAATCGGCATAGCCCTCGAGGGCTTCCTCAAAGAATACGGACAGATAGCCGCCCGCTCGGAATTTTGCGGCCACTTGTGAGGTCACGTCCTCTTCTGAAGAAAACAGCCCCATGCGGCCCGGGCGCGATATAAAGTCTTTTGCAAAGCCTCCACTGAAACAGGAGTCCAGTACCAGCAGAGTTGTCCCGGCCGAGACATTGGCGAACAGGTCGTTCAACTCGTCGTCCAGTACCTCGCCGTCATACAATACAATGCTTTCGTCGATGCCGTCCGGATCGGCGCTGTCAGGGCCCCCTGAGCGGTCGGCGCGACTGCCGTGTCCGGAGTAAAACAACACAAATGTGTCCTCGGGATCAATCTGCCCGGCAAGCCTGTCAATGGCGGCACGCAGGTTATCTATCGTGGCCTGATCGTTGAGCAGTGTGATCGCGTTGTCGGGACTCATTCCTGCGCCGTTGATGAGTGCGTCGCGCGCCCGGGTCGCGTCCTGATCCGTATAGCTGAGGTCGGAGTCACTGCCAGGGTAGTCGCTGATGCCGGCAAAAATTCCGTATATTTGTCCTCCCGTGGCGTTCTCGACAATTACGCGGCTGCTCTGCGGATTGGCGCTCAATTCGTAACCGCCCAAACCGCCCGCGGAGTACGAGGTCACAACCACACGATAACGACCGCTTTCCTGCAGCGTCAGTTCGATTGCGGACAGACTGACATTTCCCTCGAAGTCGTCGTTGTCGATGGATTCGCCGCCTGGCGTGATCAGCCGCAGGTAGGTATCAAATTCCTGTGAGGTGAGGCTGAGTCGCAGTGTGTCACCGGCACTGCCCTGGAAGGCATAGGTGTCTTCATACATGCCATCGTCATTGAGGACGTCCTCAGTCTCCAGATTGCCACTGGCGGACTCGCCAACGTTCAGCGCGATGACATCTCGCTCAACTCCCTCCGCGCTCGCCGTTCCCTGATCCATCGACAGCTCATAATCGCCACCGACTCCCGATCCATAAGATGTCACCAGCACCCGATAGGTGCCGACCTCGCTGAGATTGCTCTCGATGAAGCTGCGGCTGGTGCTGTCGGTGTCGTCATTCTCGATGCGCTCACCAGAGGGCGACTGCAAGATCAGGAAAGTATCGAAATTGTCGGAGCGCAGATCCAGTGTCAGAACCTGGCCGGGCCGGCCTTCGATTTCATATGCATCCACATATTCGCCGGTGTCCAGCGTCTCGTCGCCTGCCAGCAGCTCACCGCGCTCGGTCCGGGCAGCGGCTGTGCTGTCTGCGCTGTCGGTGCCGTCGACGTTGATGGACATCTCGTAGTCGCCGGTCTCGTCAGCTATAAAGCTGGAGACAGTGATCGCGTAAGTGCCCGACTCACTCAAAGGCAACGAGAGCAACGAACGCTGCGTGCTGCCGTCGTAGTCATCATTGGTCAACCGCTCGCCGCTTGGGGTTTCCAAGACGAGATAAGTGTCGAAATCGCTTGAGCGCAGGTCGACGATGGCCTGCTGCCCTGCCTCCCCAGTGAAGGTGAAACTGTCCGAAAATCCATACCCTGGCAGCGTAGCGTCGCCATTTTCCAACGTGCCGGTATTGCTAAGCGCGCCGCTGCCGTCCTCATCCAGCAAATCGGAAAGTTCTGCCACCAACCTCTCGAACTCCGCGTCGTCGAGCGGCTGACTGCCAGTGCCGATATCCAGCGCCGACCATTGCTCGTCATCCTGCTCGGTGATGACAAGACTGGCCGCGGCGCCACTGTCGTCACTGCTGTAGGTGCCGATCCAGATGTCATATTGTCCGGACTGAGGTTTGCTGAAGAGGACGCCGGGATTTGAGGAATCCAGAGCACTGGAGTCGTCATTGCAGAACCAGCTGCCGTCGGGGGCATTGATTATCAATGTGGTGTCTACCTCGGCCGAGACGAAAATGCCAAGTTGATAATCTGTAGGGGCATAGGTAAGTCTGTAATCAGGCTGTGCGTCGGCAATGTAACCTGTGCAGAATTGGCCATTGTCATCAGCGGGGTCGTTGCCTCCAGCCTGCACTTCGATCACAAAAGGGTCGGGAGAGAAACCACCGTCCAGGCTTCCTGTACCATACAAGGGGGCGCCTCCCACATTCTGCGCCAGAGCCGGTGATGTGAAGGCAAAGATCAGGGATGCGTGAAGAAGGGGGTCAATCCACTTGCAGATGCAGCGCAGACATGAATCTTGCAGGCGGAGCGCGCCAGAGTTGCCTTTCATGTTTTGAGTACCTCAGCGACCTGTTTTCCAGTGTGGCGAGTGCTGAGCACGCCATTAGCTGACGCCGCGACAGGCATGGCCCACTCCAGCCAAAGGTTAGCTGAACTCCGGCGACAAGTCTATTTGCGACACAGAGTTGTTGGCTTCCGCACCGCATTGGAGAGGGCTTGCTTTGTCGGGTTTTAACAACGAGCATATTATCGAAGTGAAAATCTCCGGGAGAATTTTGAAATGATGAGAAGAATGACGCTGGTCGGCCTGCTTTGCCTGTTGTGCGCGGAGGCCAGTGGGCAGACCGCCGAGCAGGGTCTGCAGAGCACCTGGAAGTATCTGCGTGCGTTCAACTATGTCCATGTCGATGAGCAGGATCGTGTGTTTCAGTGCCGTGTCGACACCGATTTGAATGTGCAATTTGCCACAGCGCTCTACCAGGCCGGCGGCACTATCGAATGGAGTCCAGTGCGCTTTTTCGGTCTCTATGGCCAGGAAGTGCCATCGGGACGCGAATGGGGCACCAACACAATGGAACTGAAATCACGCATCATGTTCCTCACTGTGCCAGCGGCGAATGGACAGGGGACGGCGCGCGAAGAGTATGACAAGGTCGCCACGTTACCCACAATCTGTGAACACTATCGACGAGTTGCATTCGAGGACTAAAAAAACCGGGAGCAGGCACCGCTGCGACTGCCCCCGGCAAAACCGGCTGTAGAAGATCTTTGACGTGATGTCAGAGCGCCGGACGCCTTACGGAAGAAAAAATATCGCTAAATGTGGGTATGCGTTCGATGCGAATCGGAATGTGCAGTCGCCTGGCGACATCGCTCGCGGAGATCAGACCGCGAATCTGCTGACCGCTGTGGTCGACCACCAGACAATGCTGTTGTCCTGATTCACGTAGAGCCCGGATGACATCATTTATGTTGGCCTGCTCCAGTTCCGCGAGATTCAAGGCCATGATCTTCTGCTTGGAGGTCATCAGATCGCTGGTTAGTATCTCTCCGCGTTCATGACCATTCGCTATCATTGTCATGAAATGTTGTTCGTCCAGATCATCAAGACTTATTGTGCCGATGAATTCGTTGTCGGCATCTACTACCAACTTCATCTTCACGTGCGCCTTTCGCATCATGTTCTCCACTTCTATTGCGGGAGTTGCGCCTTCGATCGTCAGAGGGCGATGACTCTTGAAGTCCGTGAATATTGTCAGTGCTGGCGATGAAAGGCTAAGTTCGTGAAACTCATCGGGCTGTACCAGGTGGGCCACCTTGTCGACTGCGAATAATCGTATTGTGCGCATGCTTGAAGCTCCCGAGGTCTGAAGACCTGTGTGCTTGAACGGCAGAAAGCGATGATTTTGATGCGTTGTTCCAAAAGCAGGTGGCCGCCAGAATCGCGCAATTTTCAAGCGCGAAAAGTAACAATGAACGGCAATTGAAAATTCAATAGCTTTTCAGGCAGCTCTGCAGTTTGATTCGGTATTGGATCTATGCGAGTAAAGCGGGAGGGTCGCGAATTTTCAGCGCGGTTTTTGCACTGACAATCGATGGCGCCTGGGGCGTAAAATTGAAGAATCTGATTTGAACGGAGTTCGGCACAAACTCCTTCTGGGGAACAAACTTCTTGTCGTCTTGCTTCTGGCTTGTGTAAGGAGTGTCATCTACAAGCGCTGTATAACCGGTGCCTTCATCGTAGAGTTGGCTGTAGTCCCCCATCCCCGATATCAACAGAGTGAGAAGTAGCGCCGATGTGATGGCCAGAATTCTTAACACAATAATCTCGTTTGAATAATCAACACGTGGCGCCATTCTATTACTTCCAATCTTGAAGTCAAAGGCAGAATGAAAAAAATGCCACGGATATTGCGATCGTTCGGCTAACGATCTGGCGCGACAGTGTCAGGCTCCGGAAACATGACACTGGCTAAACTTGCAGTCTGGTATTAGAGTCGGAAGTGGGAGTACCAATATTTGGCAGATCGACAAGCAGGTGTTCATCTGTATCGGGATTGTCCTTGTAGCGCTATGGGGTGTCGTTGCTGCCTTTTCACTCTGGGGTGCCATATCGCGATCGACAAGTTCGGAACCGAATATTCTTCAATCGACTATCCGCGGAATTACGCGGTGAATCAGCTGAAGATCAATAAGTCCTTCGGCGATGAAGCAGTGACTGACGTCAAGGCTCAGAGCCTGCTCGCCGCCATGATCCGGCTGGGCAGTGACATGGGGATTGGTGTGGTAATCGAGGGAAGCGAGCCGGAAGATCGTCGCCGGCTGCTGACATCCGCAGCACAGTTGGCGGGTGACAAGGGCGGCACTACGGTGTTGCTGTGCCTGCCGCTGGGGCGAGAGCGCTGCTCAAGGCGGGGGGTATGTCTGCATTTGCAGACCGTGAGGGACGCAGCTGAAACAGCGCGATGAAACGGTCGACTTCCACAATTCTGTTGCCGCTGCAGATGTCCCGCAAATTGTAATACGACAGTAGGTGGTTTATTCTCCTCAGCCATTTCACCTGCGGTAGATGGCAGGCATTTCACCTCATAGAGCAGGACAATCACGGCAGCAGCATGACCAAGAGATACAGCCCCTCGGCAATCGAACCCAAATGGCAGCAGTACTGGGATGCCAACAGCACTTTCAGCGTTTCCAACGACGACTTCACCAAGCCCAAATACTACGTTCTGGATATGTTCCCTTATCCGTCAGGCTCAGGTCTGCACGTCGGTCATCCTGAGGGTTACACTGCCACGGACATCATCGCCCGCTACAAGCGCATGAATGGTTTCAACGTGCTGCATCCGATGGGCTGGGACGCGTTCGGCCTGCCCGCCGAGCGTGCAGCGATTCGCGAAGGGCGTCACCCGGCAGTTATCACTCAGGAAAACATCACCAATTTCCGTGGTCAGATCAAACGGCTGGGCTTGTCTTATGACTGGAAGCGCGAGATCGATACCAGCAAGGTGGATTATTACCGCTGGACGCAGTGGATATTCCTCAAGCTTTACGAACAGGATCTCGCTTACCTGGCCGAAGTGCCGGTGAACTGGTGTCCTGCACAGGGCACGGTGCTGGCCAACGAAGAAGTGCAGGATGGTCGTTATGTGGAGACCGGCGACCCGGTCGAGCGCCGCATGATGCGCCAGTGGATGCTGAAGATCACGGCCTATGCCGAGCGCCTGCTGACCGACCTCGACGAACTCGACTGGCCCGCCGGAATTATCGAGATGCAGCGGCAGTGGATTGGCAAGTCCGTCGGCGCCCGTGTCACCTTCACGCTGCAAGGCGCTGAAGGCAGCTTCGAAGTCTTCACCACACGTCCGGATACCTTGTTTGGAGCTACCTTCTGTGTGCTGGCGCCGGAGCATCCGCTGGTGGCGCGTATCACGACACCTGCGCAGGCTGCGGCCGTCAACGGTTACATCGAACGCGTCAAGAATATCAGTGACCTCGACCGTGAGACTTCGGCCGCCAAGGAGAAGACAGGTGTCTTCACGGGCGCCTATGCCATCAACCCGGTCAGCGGTCTGCCCGTGCCGGTGTGGATTGCGGACTATGTGAAGGCCGACTATGGTTCGGGCGCCATCATGGCAGTGCCTGGCCACGACGAGCGCGATTACGAATTTGCCAAAGCCTTTGGTCTGCCCATCATCGAGGTGGTGCAGGGTGGCGACGTCGCCCAGTCCGCCTATGCCGAGGAAGGCATTGCCGTGAACTCTGGTTTCCTCAATGGTCTGCCGACCACTGAGGCCAAAGCGAAAATGATTGCCTGGCTGGAAGCGCAGGGCGTGGGGCAGGGCGAAACCACCTACAAGCTGCGCGACTGGCTGTTCTCCCGCCAGCGCTACTGGGGCGAGCCGTTTCCGATTCTGCACAACGCACAGACGGGTGAAATCAGCGCAGTCCCTGCTCGGGATCTGCCGATCACACTGCCAGAGCTGGACGAGTACAAGCCGACCGCCGAAGGTGAGCCACCACTGGCACGTGCCGAAGAGTGGATGAAGGTCGAGCTGAACGGCGAGCAATTGCTGCGTGAGACCAACACCATGCCGCAGTGGGCAGGCTCCTGCTGGTACTACCTGCGCTACATGGATCCGACCAACGACAAACTGCCCTTCGACCCAGCCGCCGAACAGTACTGGGGCCCGGTCGACCTGTATGTCGGCGGCGTCGAGCATGCAGTGCTGCACCTGTTGTACTCGCGCTTCTGGCACAAAGTGCTGTTCGACTGTGGTTTGGTGCACACCCGCGAACCGTTCAAGAAGCTGTTCAATCAGGGCATGATCCTGGGCATCAGCCACCGCGACGAAAACGGCCGGTTCTACTCGCCCGGTGATGTTGAATATCGTGACGGCAAGCCCTATGCGAAAGGTACCAACACGCTGCTCGCTGCGCGCGAGGAGAAGATGTCAAAGTCGCGCCTCAACGTCGTCAACCCCGACGACGTGGTGGCCGAGTACGGCGCCGACTCACTGCGTCTCTACGAGATGTTCATGGGCCCGCTTGAGGCCGTGAAGCCCTGGCAGACCAATGGCGTGAAGGGTGTCTATGGCTTCCTCGACCGTGCCTGGTCCCTGCTGATCGATGGCGACACTGGCGAACTCTCCTCCCTCATTACCGATGAGCCGGAGTCTGCCGCGAGCGACGAGTTGCGCCGCGAGATCAACATCACCGTGCACAAGGTCACCAGCGACATCGACAATCTGCGTTTCAATACGTCCATCGCCAAGATGATGGAGTTTGTCAATCTGGCCAAAAAGCAGGAACGGCTGCCCAAGGCTGTTGCAGAGAAGTTTGTGCTGGTGCTCGCGCCATTTGCGCCGCACGTCGCCGAGGAGTTGTGGCAGCGCCTGGGTCATAGTCATTCGCTGGCCTATCATGTATGGCCGAAAGCCGATCCAGACTGGCTGCAATCCGAAGAGATGACCATGACTGTGCACATCAACGGTAAACGCCGAGCAGAGCTGCAGGTCGGACGCACTATGTCGCAAGCCGCAATCGAAGTGATTGCAAGGCAGGCGCCGGGCGTTGCCGACAAAATGGAAGGGTTGTCGATCAAGAAGATCATTTACGTCCACGGCAAGCTGGTGAACTTTATCGTTTGATTGTTGAAGTTCAGAATCAGTCAGCGTTTCTCCGTTTCGAGGAAGCGAGGCGACTAGCCAGTGTGCTTAAATGCAATCTGCATTTATTCATCACTGGCAGTATGCGGAGCGTTAATTCTCGATATGGATACCGGATCTAATCTGAAGTCTCTGCTTGCAGTCGTGACGTTTTGCTGTGGGGTTGTGCTCTCGGGCAGCACGCTCGCGCAACGTGGCTCCGATTTCGCGCTGCTCGACCAGAATGGCGTGTTCCACCAGCTAAGTCGTTATGCTGAGGAAGAGGCCATAGTGCTGTTTGTGCAGGGCAATGGCGACGACGCCTCGCATCTGGCTATGCCGTTGTTGGACGATCTGCGCGAGCGCTATCGCGAACAGGGCGTAATTGTGCTTCTGCTCAATGCCAACCCCGACGACACCCGCGCCAGTGTGCAGGACGAGCTTGCCGCGCAAGGATTCGACTTTCCCGTGCTGCTGGATTCTGCGCAAGTCGTGGCTCGTACGCTTGAAGTCAAGACGACAGGCGAAGCCTTCATTCTCGACCCCGCTTCACATGATGTTGTCTATCGCGGACCGCTGCACAGCTCTTTGCTGAATAGTGCCGAGCAGCCGGTAGCCTTTCTCGAAGATGCCTTGTCAGACCTCCTCGATGATACTGACGTGGATGAAGACGACGCGATTGAACTGCCCGCTGTCACTGGCACCCCAATCGACTATTCATACCGGCAACGCTTCGGCGAGCGACAGATTTCCTATCAGGATGAGATCGTCCCGATCCTGCGCCGTCGCTGCACGACCTGCCACATCGAAGACGGCCTGGCCCCGTGGGCGATGACCAGCCATCGCATGATACAGGGCTGGAGTCCGATGATTCGCGAGGTCCTGATTACCCATCGTATGCCGCCCGGGCAAATCGACATGCAGGTCGGTGCATGGGACAACATTCATCAGATGCCGGACGAAGAGCTGGAGTTGCTGGTGCACTGGATCGATGGCGGGGCGCGTCGCGAAGGCGAGGCCGACCCGCTGACGTTGCTGGCGCCGTTGCCACCGGAGTGGTCTCTTGGGGAACCGGACTTAATGATCGATGTGCCCGAGGAAGAAATCCCGGCAACCGGCATGGTGGAGTTCATCATCAAACGCATGGACCTGGAGCTGGAACATGACCAGTGGGTCAGTGCGGTGGCCTACGATGTCGGCGACCGCTCCGTCCTGCACAGCCTGCTGGTGTTTGCTCTCGATCCGATGGTCCCTGAGGACAACCCCGCTGCGCTCATCGATGCCGACAATGCCGAATTCATCAGTCTCTACGTGCCGGGTCGCACCGAAGAGGTCTTCGCGTCGGATTCCGGGTTCCTGCTGCGTGAGGATCGGGATATCTCTCTCAAGCTGCGCTATGTGAGCGGAGGGCGTGAGACGGTCGATGCGACGCGGATCGGCCTGTACTTCCGCGACAGCCCTCCTGCGTTGTCGGTGCGCAATGTGGTTACCCTGAACGAGGCGTTCAGGATTGCAGCCGGTGAGGGCAACCACGTCGAGCGCGCCGAGTCGGAGGTCTTTACTCACGACGTTTATGTGGAGAGTTTCGCACCGCAGGCGCATACACGCGGCAAAAGCATGACGATTTCTGCCCAGTACCCCGACGGCCTAGTGACAAGGCTGATCAATGTCGCCAACTACAACTTCAACTGGCAAATGAACTATCGCCTGCAGGAGCGAGTGCGGTTGCCGGCTGGCTCGCGTCTGCTGGCGGAAACGATCTACGACAACTCCGCCGCCAATCCCCACAATGTTGACCCTGAGTCTGAAGTGAAGGTCGGGATCAACACTGCCGACGAGGTATTCAGTCACTACGTGCGGATACTGGAACCCCTCTCGCCTTGAAGCGGGCAGCAAGCCATCCGTCATGTTTCTTCCGGAGAGAAAATGCTAGGCCATCCGCAGAGCAGGATGGTGCTGGAAAATGAACTTAATCATCAGGCGATTACCGCTCCGTTGAGCGGACGTTACAAGCGGCGCTATTTCGAGACGCTGTTCGAGCGAGAACGGCTGCGGGGGCTGCGCGCCGCCGACAAGGCCTTGTATGACGGCAGGTCGGCGGGACGCAACCGGGTGGTTATGGCAGAGAGCCATTAGCCCGGACGGAAACGGGCCGAATCAGGCGCCCAGGTAATCCGCCTTGCCGATTTCCACGCCGTTATGACGCATGATGTTGTAGGCCGTCGTGACGTGGAAGAACAGGTTGGGTAGTGCCCAGCTGAACAGATAGTCCTGTCCCTTGAACTTCAGTTCACGGGGGCCGGCCTGAATGGTGATTTCCTTCTCTTCTGTGCCATCAATCTGAGCCGCCTGCACCGTTTCCAGAAAGGCGATGGTCTTGGCAATACGCTCCTGCAGCTCAGCAAAAGTCGTTTCCGTATCCTCAAATTTCGGCATCTCGATGCTGCCCAGTCTTGCCGCAGCGGCCTTGGAGACGTCGCAGGCAATTTGCACCTGGCGAGAAAGTGGCAGCATGTCAGGGAAGAGTCTGGCTGAGGTCAGCACCTTTTCGTCGATCTTCTTCTGCACAGCATAGGCCTGAGCCTTGGTCAACAGAATGGAGAGGTTGCGCAGGTAGCGGATGCAGACGGGCACGGAAGATGAATACATGGACAGGGACATAGAAACCTCAATTGGTGGGAGTAGGCAGCGCAAAGTATGGGCTGGCGGATTCTAGCGCTTCTGTCGCAGGAACTGCTACAGATTCATCCGCGGCATCAGCTACTCAATCCCTGAGCAGCCTGCGCATGTCGCGAGTGTAGGGCAGTACATAATCATGCGACGCCAGTATGACGCTGTCGCTCGCACGAATGAGCTTGGCGGTCACGAACACGTTGTCATCACCGGCAGCGTAGGTGCCCACCAGCACTACATGGGCATTGTGCTCGACACTGATCTCGTTGACTGCCCGCGAGAGCAGGAACTCGCCCTGGCTTGGGTTGATGTAGACGTCGCTGCGCAGCAGCATGTCCACCACAGAGTAGCCCGATGCCGTCAGCTGGGAAACCAGTTGCTGCGAGGTCACACGCCCGAATGAAGAGGACTGGGTGAGATCATCTATGTTGGCGAAACTGGCCGCAATGATGTTGGCTCCCGGCTGGATTTCCTTACCCGCCATGCGGATCAGGTTGTTGGCCGCTGCGCGATTGGAACTGATGATCACATCGCTGCTGGTGGTATAGGGATCATTCAGGCAACCCGTTAGCAGAAGGGCGCTGAGTAAAAGGCTGACTGCAAGCAAGGGCTTCAGCATTTCTCAATT
>CAIRBI010000066.1 GCA_903876785.1 uncultured Gammaproteobacteria bacterium | reverse complement strand
TCGGTCGGCGCTGCGCTGAGAAAATCCCAGGACAGATGCGGCAAGCCTTGCAATAGCAGGTCGCCAACGATCCACGCGAACACCGCGCTGATCAACAGCGCCACTCCCCACATGCAGACGGTCGCGATGCGGTCAGCCATGTTGCAACCCTCGCACTTGCGTTGCTGCTTCGGGAGCAGCGCCTGGATCCTCGGGCATGATCCAATCGCTCATGCTCACCAGCAGCACGATCAACGCCAGGAGAATCAACCCGCTGACGAACAATGCCGCGCGATGTCCGTCCAGTGCATAACCGAGCTCCAAAGCGATGTTCGCTGTGAGCGTGCGCACCGGTGCAAAAAGGCTGTCGGGCACCTTCACGATATTGCCCGCCACCATCAGCACCGCCATCGTCTCACCGATCGCGCGCCCAGCGGCCAGCAGTATTGAGGACATGATGCCGCTGCGGGCGGCGGGCAGCGCCACACCTCTGATCGTGGCCCAGCGCGACAATCCAAGCGCCGCAGCTCCCTGCAGATAGGCACGCGGAACGCTGCGCAGCGCAGTCTCGCTGAGCAGCGCGATGGTGGGCAGAACCATCAGGCTGAGAATGAGGATCGCGGCGAGCAGACTCTGCCCCGGTGGCGCCCACTGCCGAATCAGCGGCGTCAGCACCACCAGGCCCCAAAAGCCGTAAACGACCGAGGGAATGCCGGCTAGCAATTCGAGCAGACGCCGAAACCAGATGGCGACAGCCGGAGGCGCATAGAAACGTGAGAACAGCGCTGCGGCAATTCCCAGCGGCGTCGCGAGCAACATCGCGCCAAGGGTTGCCGCCAGCGTGCCAGCCACCATTGGCACGAGATTGAACTGCGGCGTGGAGCTGGCGGGAAACCACGAAGTGTCAGTGAGGAAGTGGGAAAGACCCGGTGTTTGCAGTGCCGGCCAGGCTTCGAGAATCAGGAACGCAACGATCAGCAGCGTAATAGCCCCTGCCAGCGCCGCGAGTGCGCGCAAAGTCCACAGCAGCGGCAGATCAGTGCGTGAGCGGGACAAAATATTGCGCCTCCGTCAGATCGCTGACCTCTGAGGAGGCGGCATAGTCGATGAAAGCACGCGCCAGTGCACTTGCCTGTGCAGCCGGGCCAAGAGTCACCAGATGCAGCGGACGCGAGAGCGGGAAGGAGCCATTGCGCACATTCTCCAGCGTCGCCTCGATGCCATTCATGGGCAGCGCCTTGATCGCCGTGCCGCGCGATGCCTCATAGGCCGCGGTGCCAATCGACACATAGCCAATCGCATTCGGATCGGCCGCCACTGTGCGGATGCCCTGCTGGTTGTCGCCGATAATGATGGAGGGTTTGATGTCTTCATTGCGGAGTTTGAAATGGCTCAGGAACAGCTCCAGCGTCGAGCGACCTTCTGCCTTGTTGACGACGGTGATGGGCGCATCGGCGCCGCCTATCTCGCGCCAGTTAGTCACCCGGCCGGTGTAGATGGCGACGATCTGTTCTTCAGTGAGCACGGACAGGGGATTGTCGCGATGCAGAATCATGGCGACGCCGTCGAGAGCGATGGGATAGGCGGTGAGATCACCTTCATCTGCATTGAGAGCGCGCGACACCATGCCGATGTCGGCGGTGCCCCTGCGCGCATCAGCAACGCCGCGTGAGGAGCCGCCGGTTTGCACATCGACGCGGGTGCCCGGGTGAGTCTGCTCGAAGCGTTTGGCAATCTCGCCGATCAGCGGCGCGACGGTGCTGGACCCGGTCAGGACCAGTTGCCCTGTCAACGCTTCTGAATCAGAGCCCGGCTGTGGCTCTCCCGAGCATGCAACCAAAACGAGAAGAAAAGCGCACAGGGCGCTCAGCGTGATTCTTGCTTGACACATGGAATCTTTAACCTGATTGGCGATGGCGAGGCCGGCTGGCTTCGCCGACAAGGAGTGTACTGGCAAACCAAGACCATCGGAAACAGCAAAACCTTACCAATGCCGTTCTACAAGTTAGAGCCCCCTTGTGGGAGCTTGCCTGCAAGCTATTTTTTTCAATGCAAAAAAAACCATCGCTTGCAGGCAAGCTTCCACAAGGGGGCTCTAACTTGTAGAACGG
>CAIRBI010000065.1 GCA_903876785.1 uncultured Gammaproteobacteria bacterium | reverse complement strand
GTGATCGCCAGGAGCGCGAGGCCGCAGTGGACAATGTGCTGCGCCGCGTCGGGCTGTGGGAAGAAGTGAAGGACAGACTCGATGCCCCTGCGCTCGGGCTCTCCGGCGGTCAGCAGCAGCGCCTGTGTCTGGCGCGCGCGCTGGTGCTCTCGCCCAAAGTGCTGTTGCTGGATGAACCCTGCAGCGCGCTCGACCCGCTCGCCAGTGCCGTGGTGGAAGATCTCATCGCCTCATTGCGTGGCGACTACACCGTGGTGATCGTCACCCACAACCTCGCGCAGGCACGCCGTATCGCCGACAACGTCGCCATGTTCTGGCTGGTCGATGGTGCCGGCAGCGTCGTCGAACACGGCCGCGCCGCGAGCGTCTTCGAGGCGCCCGCCAACCCCATCACCGCCGCCTACATCGCGGGTGCCAGGGGCTGATTGTGCACTGCTCCACTGCGTTTATCCGAATTCTGTCCTCCGTGGGAGCGGGCCTGCCCGCGATTTGCTTTTTTCGCTAGACAAAATCAATCGCGGGCAGGCCCGCTCCCACAGATCACATCAGCGCTTGTAAACCAGATAAACCCCATCCCCCACCGGCGCCAGATACGAATGTACGCGCGCATCCCGCGCGATCTTGTCGTTCAGCACCCGGATCGCCACCGTGTCCTCATCCTGCACACTCGCATCGACAACCGAGCCATCCCACAGACAGTTGTCCAGCATGATCGTTCCACCGGGGCGCAACAACTGCAGTGCCAGCTCGTAATACGCGTCGTAACCCGTCTTATCCGCGTCGATGAAAACGAAATCCAAACTCGCTGCCGCGCCCTGTGTCAGCAGAGCGCGCATCGTCTCCTGCGCAGGCGCCAGCCGCAGATCAATCCTGTCGGCCACTCCGGCCTGCTGCCAATAGCGCTGCGCCACCGCTGTCCATTCCGCGCTGACGTCGCATGCGATTACCTTTCCATCCGCAGGCAGCGCCGCCGCAGTAATCAGTGTGCTGTAACCGGTATAAACCCCGACCTCCAATGTGAGTCTTGCCCCCATCGCCTTGAGCAGCAGCGTCATGAAGCGTGCCTGCTCGTGAGAAATCTGCATCTGCGCGCCCTCCATGCCCGCAGTCTCGCGCTGCAGCGCCTGCAGCACTGGCGCCTCCGGTTCCAGATGCGCGGTGATGTAGTGATTGATCGGTGCGTCGACTTTGATCCAGCGGGGCATGAGTGTCTCCTTGGCAGATGGTTAGCTGATGGATAGCGGATGGATAGTGTCACAGTCTTGCCGATCCGGCGCAGCATTCCTATCAGAGTATCAATCGTGACGAGGTGGAACTTCCTGTTCGCCAGATCGGAGACCCGTGGGCGCGAGATCATCAGAACGATCTAAAAAGGACGAATAAACTGGACATCAAAACGCAACGACTGCTCTTATCTTCCGCCCCAACACTTGTCTATACCGACTTCGATCTTACGGGGGTTGCCGCTGCGGTGGTTTGCTGATTCGTCACTCGCCCCCGCAACATCGCCCCCACCGCCAGATCATAATCCATCTTCTCTCCCTCCCACCGCGTCACCGCAGTACTGGAGTCAATCGCCAGACCAAGCCCGTCATGTTCTCGCTCGATAGCCAGGGCTTCACTCGCAACGTCCTCAGCCGCTGCAAATTGCGGAGTAAGCGTCGCCTTCATCGTGCCTCCAGCCGGGGTCAAAAACTCGAACTGCTGCTGATCGCGTTTCACAATCTCATAACCCTCCTGATGCAACAGCCGATGATGATGCCGACACAGCAGCACCAGATTATCGAGCCGCGTCTCGCCACCATCGCACCAGTGCTGCACGTGGTGGGCGTCTACGTAGCGGGATTCACAGCAGCCTGGAAAGCGGCAACCTTGATCGCGAATCTGCAGCGCGCGTCGAATCGAGGGAGGAATGGCGCGGGTCTTGCGGCCGACATTCAGCACATTGCCGCTGGAGTCCTCCAGCACTGGGACCAATGAAGCGTCGCAGCACAGACGTCTGGCAGTGGCTG
>CAIRBI010000064.1 GCA_903876785.1 uncultured Gammaproteobacteria bacterium | reverse complement strand
ATCTGAAAGATCGTCTGCAGTTCGTGATAGCCATCGGGTCTGCGTCCTGTGATGTGCAGGAACAGGTTCAGCTTGGCGGGAGACTCGAGTGTCAGAATTTCGCTCATGGGGATTTGGCGCTTACTGCAGCAGTGTCCAGTCAAGCCTTACAAAATCCAGACGCAGCGGAGACTTGTGGATGCGAATGCGTGTAGGCAGGGATTCGGTTTCGTAATTGGTGTAGCCCAGATATTCGACCTGCCAGCCGGATTGCTGCAGGCTGATCAGGCGGTTGTCGATATCGAACGCGGGTTCACTGCTGGCACCTGGCGCAGGAATTCCCTTGACCCAGTAACTCAGTTGCGCGACCGGCAGTTCATAGCCAAGTTGTTCGTAGACGAGTTGTTCGGGAGTGTCGGCCGTCAGCGGGTCTTTGCCTTCCTGTTGCAGCACGACTCGCCCCGGTTCCCCGGTAATCTCCGTCGCACCAGCGTTCAGGGTTCCCCAAAGATTGATGACGTAATCATCGCCACGCTGCTGCCAACGGATACGTGAAGAGTGCGACTCCCGATCATCTCTTACGCCGATGCGGCCAGTGAATTCCCAGAGCGTCATGGCTTCCAGTACTTCCTGGCGTTGCACCCAGTCGTCATTGATGGGGGCGTCCATGCGCGGCGAAGTGGCGCAGGCAGTCAGCAGCAGTGGCAAAAGAAGCGTTGTAATGGTTCGGATTGTTGACACGTTAACTGTCCGTGCCTGAGCCCGTACCTGTGCCCGACAGTCGCTCGATGACGCGCTTGAGAAGCTCGCTGTCCGGGGCCTCCTGTAGCGCCTCTTCCCATATATCGGTGGCCTCCTTGCGGCGCCCCATTGCCCACAACACTTCCCCCAGATGCGCTGCCACTTCCTGGTCACGGAACTGCAGATAGGCGCGCTGCAGATTCGCGAGCGCTTCCTCATAGTGGCCGAGCTTGTACTGTGCCCAGCCCAGGCTGTCGATGATCGCGGGGTCTTCCGGGTCGATGGCGATGGCGCGTTCGAGCAGGCTGATTGCCTCCTCGTAGCGATCTGTGCGGTCGGCCAGGGAATAGCCCAGATGATTCAACGCCCGGGCGTCGTTTGGGTCGAGCGCGATGATGCTGCGCAGGTCCGCCTCTACGCGGGCAAAGTCATTCAGGCGCTCACTGACCAGTGCGCGGGCAAACAGCAGATCGGTATTCTCGGCATCCTGCGCGATTGCTTCAGTCAGCAGGCTGTCGGCGGCCTCCGTGTAACCTGCGGCGAGCAGTGCGTCGGCCTCGACAGTCGTGAGCAGTGCCTGCAGGCGCGGGTTGCCCTCGGAGACACTGAGAGCCCATTCATGAGCTGCGTCGAAACTGCCTTCCTGCACCAGCAAGCGGATAGCCTGTCGTTGCGCGTTCAGGAAGTTGTTCGAATCCAGACGGACCTGCTGATATTGCGCGACTGCCTCGTCGATATTGTCTTCAGCCTCGGCGATGTAGCCGAGATAGAAGTGCCCGTCGCTGGGTCGGTAGTTGATGTTCACCAGGCGGGTAAACAGTTCCTTGGCATTGCCAATCGACTTCAGTTCGAGCTCCAGCAAGGCCAGCGAATAGAGAGTCTCGTTGTCATCCGGCGCCATTTCGGCCAGAGTCGCAAACTGGGTTCTGGCTTTTTCCAGATCCTGCACCTGCACCAGCAAACGGGCGTAATTGAAGCGCATCAGGCGATTGTCGGGGTAGGTTTCGATACCGGCTTCGAGAATTGTCAGTGCTTCGTCGACTCTGCTTTGCTGCAACTCAAGCTGGGCCTCGATCAAGACCAGCCTTGCCGAGTCCCCATAGGCCTCGCGATACGCTGCGAGCTCCACCATTGCCGCGTCAGAGAGCTGGCTCTGTTCCAGTAGTTGAATCAGGCTGTAATGCAGCGAGCGGTGGTCGGGATAGTCGACGCGCAGTTCGCGCAACGCATCGATGATGGCCCCGCGTGCGGGGATCGCGAGATCTGTAGTGCGGGTGGCAATCGTTGTAAAGTCGATTTCGCCGCCCAGTTCAAGGACACGACGCATGTGGGCGATGGCCTCATCGACTTCGCCACTCTCCAGCAACTGGTAGCTCAGGACGATGTGGGGCTCAACTGAATTCGGTTCTTTTTCTATCCACAGACGACCAAGCTCGGTCATCGCTTCGGTGTCGCCGAGTGCCGAGGCAAACTGACTGGCCCGACGAATAACACCGAGGTCCTGTGTTTCCATGGCCATCGCGTAATAGTCCTGCGCCGCCTCCGGCAGGTAGCCGCGTAGTCCGCCGAGCTCATTGATAATGGCGCGATTCAATTGCTCGGTGGTGAAGTTCCCGTAGACGACGGGCTCCGGGGTCGGTACGGCAGGTTCTGCCTCCGCTGCTGCAGCAGCGACTGCTTCCTCCGAGGAGGGAGAAGTCGACTGACATGCCCCGAGTGCGAGAGTCAGGGCCAGCACGAGTGCGATAGAGGGGATTTTGTTCATGCGCTGTCGGTCACCAGAGGTTTACCCTTTACAGGTCGGATAAATAGCCGAATCAAGATAGTAGCGGCCCGCTGGCCGGACGCAGCCTGACAGGGAAGCAAGTGCCGGCCAGTGTACATTCATTGTCGGCGCTTTCACAACTTCGCCCGGCTGGTTCAGGCAATGTCAGCGGCGCTAGAATGTCGATGTGCACCGCCGCTCTTATTTAGTACTATAGCCAGCTTTTTTCGCTTCTCGATCTGCCCTGTAGCCGGGGCGTTTGGCAAGGTTTTCTATGGCGCTGGTCCTGCTGGGCATCAATCACAACACCGCGAATATCGATTTTCGCGAGCGAGTCGCCTTTCCTCCCGAGAAGGTGGGGGATGCGATCAGGCGTGCCAGCGCATTGGACGGCGTCGAGGAACTGGTGATTGTCTCTACCTGCAACCGCACCGAACTCTATGTCCAGATCGATCTTGGCGAAGCCTCGGCCGTTGATCCTGACATTTATATCGAAGAAGCGTTGTTGCGCGATCAGGAGCAAAGGCTGATCGCCTGGCTGAGCGCGTTTCACGGGCTGAAGGAAGAAGACGTGCGTCGGTCCACCTATTTCCGCTGGCGTGACGATGTCATCCGCCACCTGATGCGGGTCTCCTGCGGGCTGGACTCGATGGTTTTAGGCGAGCCTCAGATTCTCGGACAGATCAAATCAGCCTACGCCGTCTCCAAAGACATGGGGGTCATCGGCGGAAATCTCGGCCGTGCTTTTCAGGAAGCCTTTTCCATTGCCAAGCAGGTGCGCACGGATACGGCGATTGGAGAGAGCCCAGTGTCTGTCGCCTATGCCGCCGTGACGCTGGCGGAGCAGATATTTTCCGATCTGCCCAGCCTCAGTGCACTGCTGATAGGTGCGGGGCGTACCATCGAACTGGTCGCACGGCATCTGACCGACAAAGGCGTGCGCAATATTGTGGTGGCCAACCGCACGCTGCAGAACGCTGTTGAGCTGGGGGCAAAATTCGGCGCAGAAGGAGTGCTGCTTTCCGACATTCCCGAGCAATTGGTGAAGGCTGACATCGTCGTGTCCTCCACCAACAGTCAGCTGCCCTTGCTGGGCAAAGGCGCCGTAGAAAGCGCCATCAAGCGGCGTCGGCACAAACCGATGCTGCTGGTGGATCTGGCGGTTCCTCGCGACATCGAGCCCCAGGTTGGCGAGATTGCCGATGCCTACCTTTATAGTATCGATGACATCCGCGATGTGATCGAAGACAGCGTCAAGAGTCGCACGGAGGCGGCAGAGCAAGCCAACTCAATCATCGAGCGTGGTGTGCAGGATTACATTCGGCAATTGCGTTCACTCAATGCTGTCAACACCCTGCGCGCTTTCCGTGACAAAGCTGGCTCGATTCGCGACCGGGAAGTCGAGAAAGCGTTGCGCGCACTGGAGAAGGGTGACCCTGCAGCACAGGTGTTGGAGGCGCTGGCCAGAGGTCTGACCAACAAGCTGATCCATTCCCCGAGTGTGCAGATAAAGAAAGCCAGTGCCGACGGACGCGATGAACTGGTGCAATGGACGCGCGAACTTTATGAGCTGGATGAGCGAGCGGTGCAGGCTGTCCCGCCGCTGGATATTGAAAAACCCTGAGTGCAGGCCTTCAACAATTTTTCCCAGCCCGAATCTACTGACCCAACACGGAACCCATGAAAGACTCGATATTCAATAAACTGGAAAATCTCAAGGACCGCTATCAGGAACTGGAGGCGCTGCTCAGTGACGGAGAAGTCCTGTCCAGTCAGGAGCGCTTTCGCACCCTTTCCAAGGAATTCGCCGAGATTGAACCGGTCGTGAAGGCCTTCATGCAGTTCCAGGAAGTGCAAGACCAGCTGCGCCAGGCTCGCGAGATGCAGAAGGATTCGGACAGCGATATTCGCGCGATGGCCGATGACGAGGTCAAGAGTATTGAGGCCGGTCTGGAACAACAAGAGCTGGAGTTGCAGAAACTCCTGCTGCCCAGAGATGAAAAGGACAGCTGCAATATCTTCCTGGAGGTACGTGCCGGTACTGGAGGGGATGAGGCTGCCATCTTCTCCGGAGATCTGTTCCGCATGTACTCCCGTTATGCGGAGGTGCAGGGCTGGCGCCTGGAGATTCTCAGCGAGCGCCCCGGCGAGCATGGTGGTTACAAGGAAATCATCACTCGTATAGAAGGTCGCAACGTCTTTGGGCATCTGAAATTCGAGTCGGGCGCACACCGCGTGCAGCGCGTACCTGCAACGGAGACGCAAGGGCGCATCCATACCTCCGCCTGCACGGTTGCCGTCATGCCCGCAATGGACGAGCTGGCCGAGATCGAGATCAACAAGGCCGATCTGCGCGTCGACACTTATCGCTCCAGTGGCGCCGGTGGGCAGCACGTCAACAAGACCGATTCTGCGATCCGCCTTACCCACATCCCGACGGGAATCGTGGTCGAGTGTCAGGACGAGCGCTCGCAGCACAAGAACCGCGCGCGGGCCATGTCGCTGCTGCATGCCAAGATCAACGATCAAGCCCAGCAGGCGGCGGCCAAGGAAGTCTCCGACACCCGGCGGCAACTGGTCGGTACCGGCGATCGTTCCGAACGCATCCGCACTTATAATTATCCGCAGGGGCGGGTCACTGATCATCGCATCAACCTCACTGTCTACAAGCTGGGGGAAGTGATGGAGGGTGCCCTGGATTCCGTGATCCAGCCGCTCATCAATGAACATCAGGCCGATCTGCTCGCCGAGCTGGCGGATTCCTGATTGCTGGCGGGCGGAACATGACCAGCTTCACCATCAAACAGGCGCTGCGCATGGCCAGTCACGCGATCGCTGGCAGCGACACCGTGCAACTGGACGCCGAGCTGCTGCTGGCGGCGGTACTGGGCAAATCACGCACTTATCTCTACACCTGGCCCGAACAGGTTCTCTCGCCTTCGGAGCGCTCGTATTTCGAATCGGTACTTGAGCGGCGCGTGATGGGCGAGCCAGTGGCTTACATCCTCGGCACCCGCGATTTCTGGACCTTGACGCTGCGCGTCAATCGACACGTCCTGATACCCCGTCCGGAGACTGAGTTACTGGTGGAAACGGCGCTGGCGTTGGTGACGACACAGGAAGCCTGCATCGCGGATCTCGGCACGGGCAGTGGCGCCATTGCCCTCGCTGTCGCTTCCGAACGACCTGTCTGGAAAGTCGTGGCAACCGACATGAGCGGCGACGCGCTGACGGTGGCGAGCGACAACGCCAGTCAGCTGAATATCGTCAATGTCGAATTTCGGCAGGGCAGTTGGTGTGACGCTTTGCCGCCACAGCTGTTCGACCTGATCGTCAGTAATCCTCCTTATATCGATGCAGCCGACGCGCATCTGACCCAGGGCGATCTGCGCTTCGAGCCGCACTCCGCCCTGGTCGCTGCCGATGATGGTCTGGCCGACATCCGTACGCTGTGTTCCCAGGCTCCGCAGTGTCTGAAGCCCGGCGGCTGGCTGCTCCTCGAACACGGCTGGACGCAGGGGCCGACCGTGGCTGCGATCCTGCAGTCCAGCGGGTTGGAAACGGTGCGGACCCTCAAAGACCTGAATGGCAATGACCGCGTCAGTCTGGGTCGCAGAGCCCTTCTTCAGCCCGCGCAATAACGCGGCCGCGAACGAGATCAGATTGATTGGCGGTTGATCAGAACCGCGATCCCGGCTGTGT
>CAIRBI010000063.1 GCA_903876785.1 uncultured Gammaproteobacteria bacterium | reverse complement strand
GCCCTGCAGGTGCTGGCAGCGCTGCGCGGCCGCAGCTTCGTCAGCGCCGAGGACATTGAGACGCTGCTGCCGCGCGTGCTTGGCCACCGTGTCGAGCTGGCCCCCGGCGTCGCCGATCTTGGCAAGGTGCTGCACGACTGCATGCGCGAACCCATGGAGCAACTGGCGCGGACGACGCTGCAGTGACAAGGCCACGCCCCTCGCCTAACGTACCTCCTGTGGGAGCGGGCCCCGCCCGCGATGGGATATTGTCGCGTCTGTTGTCACTGTGGCAGCGTGCGACGGCTGATCGCGGGCACGGCCCGCTCCCACAGGGGCGCATCGAATGTTGCAGAAGAATGGGATTGCTTGTCGCTCTTCTGCTCGGCTGGGTGGCGGCGCCTGCCTTTGCCCAGAACGACCTCGACGGCTTCGACATCCCCGGCACACCGACGCTGTGCTTCGGCATGCTCGGCATCACCGAGCAGCGCGCACTGGAGATCTGCGACGCGCTCACGCTCAAGGAAAATGTCCGCGCACGCGAACTGGCGCAACGCTGGATTGCCGAGCAACCCAACTCCGCTGCCGCGCAGTTCGCACTCGCCGAGGTGCTGATCCGTGTCGAGGGCAACCTGGCACGCGGGCTTTTTCATCTCGCGCGCGCCGAAGAATTGACCAACTACACCTCGCTCGGAAGGGCGATGGCCGACGGCGGCGCCGAGTGGCACTACCTTGCTCTCTCACAGCTATCCTATGTCCATCAGCTGATGGGGGATCAGCAGGCCTCACTCGACTATCTCGACAAGATCGAGGCGGTGTACGGGCAGGAAGTGGAATCGTTTCGCGGCTGGCCGCTGATCAAGATGCAGAAATGGGAAGAGGCTCGCGCCAGCGCCAATCTCGTGCTCAACACCAGCAACGATGAACGCGAACGCAGCCGCGCCTGGAACACGCTGTGCGCGGTGGAGTTGGCCAGCCTGCGTCCTGCCGAGTCACTGGAAGCCTGCGACAAATCCATCAACGAGGATGCGGCCGCCGAGGAGGAGAGCGGAGTGGTCGATACCGTGTACCTGCTCAACGCCTCCGAAGTCGCGCTGAGCATGCTGCGCATGGAAGAGGCCGAAGACTACCTGACCCGCGCCTCCAGTCATCTGAACCCGGACAGCGTCGGCGATCCGTGGATCAACCTGCTCTACCTGTACATGAACCAGGGGCGCTTCGAGGAGGCACGCACTGCGCTGGACAGCCTGCTGGTGTGGCGCGATAACCAGGAGCCCATCGTCGGGGTGATGAACCGCGCGGAACATTTTCTGGTGAGTGCCGCGCTGCTGATTCTCTCGGGTTATCCCGAGGACGCCGCGACTCTCAGCGCCACCGCACTCAATCAGCCGGACCGCACCGGTTCCTACAGTGCCGACGAGGCGCAGAAAGACTCCATCGCGGCGCTCATCAATCACATCGCCAATCAGACCGCCTACGAGATGAAGCTCGAGGAAGTGGCCATCCTGCCTTTCCCCGAATCACTGAGTGCGCGCGCCGAGGCATTGAGCCTGCGCTTCAAATCCTGGCGCTCGGCACGGCACGCGGCGGCACTGTTTGCCAACACCACCACGTTGCAGAATCGTCTGCGCCCCTACGCCCCATTGGACGTGCACATCCCCGAGTGGGTGGAACCGGAGCTGGTGTCGATCATGGGCGAGGGCGTGATGTCCTCGGTGCTCGAAGAGACGCTGGCAGCGGGCGCCTTCAGCCTCAACGAAGGCTACTACCATGCCTATCACGCCGAGATCGCTGCACAGCGCGGGCAGGATCTGCTGACCATCGAACACGCCGGCCGCGCCATGAACATGCTGCCGACGCAGGAGGTGCTGCTCAAGGCGCGCCTGGCAGCCCGCATTGCCGACGCTGCCTGGCGCATGGGCGAGACCGAGATCGCTCTCAGCAGCTATGAGCAGGCGCTGGAGTGGGACCCCAGCAGCATCCGCCGACTCGGCCTCGCGCTGCCGGTACATATCACCGGCGTCGACGACGAGTTCGTGCGCGAGGTCATCGGCTATCTGGAAAGCTCGCCGCGCTTTCGCAATCACCCAGACGGCCTGCTGCTGGAGGTCTTTCCGCAAAGCGACCTGACGCTGTGCCTGAGCACCCGGGGCGGCTCGCCGTTGTCGTGCCTGCAGATGGGCGAGGTGAACACGCTGGAGATCGGCGTCGATGGCGAAGCGGAGGCCCTGACTCCCGCGCAACAACTCGTGAGGACGTTCCATAACCGGACTTTCGGACCCGGCATCGAAATCAGTCAGACGCAACGCATGGCGCTGATGGGGTCCAGCGTGATTCTTAGTTCCCAGAACAACGCGGATGTGCAACGCAACCGAGATGCAGTTCTGCAATGACCACTCACCTTTCCAAAGGCCTCATCCTGCTGCTGGCCATGGTGTCTGCACTCGGCCCCGTCGCCATGCAGATCCTGCTGCCCGCCATCCCCATCATCAAGGAGAGTTTCGCAGTCAGCACGGCGGTGGCGCAGCTGACGCTCAGCCTGTCGATGGCGGCGATTGCCGTGGCCACGCTCGCCTATGGCCCGCTCTCGGATCGTTACGGGCGCAAGCCGGTGCTGGTTGCGGGGATGATCATCACCATCATCGGTTCCATTCTGTGCGTACTGGCCCCCAGCATCGAACTGCTGATCGCGGGCCGCATCGTGCAGGCCGCCGGTGGCGCGGTGGGCATGGTCGTGGCACGCGCCATCGTGCGCGATGTCTACGACGCCCGCGAGGCGGCCTCGGTGATCGCCACGCTGGTCATGGTGATGGTGGTGATGCCCATGCTGTCGCCTGCAGTGGGTGGCGAATTGATGGTGCGACTGGACTGGCATTCGGTGTTCGTACTCGTGGCGATCATCAGCGCACTGCTGCTGGGCCTGCTGGTTTATGCATTGCCGGAGACGCTGCGCGAGCCGGTCATCTTCACCGGAGTCGGCGACATGCTGCGCAGCTATCAGGCCTTGATGCGTGTGCGGGTGTTCCAGGGATACTCGCTAAGCGTGGCGTTCGTGTCGGTGGTGTTCTTCAGCTTTATTGCTGCTGCACCTGAGATCATGGTCAGCGTGTTCGAGCGGCCGGCCACGGAGTACGGCTATTACTTCATCATCATTCCACTCGGTTTCATGATCGGCAATTATGTGACGCGCTACTACGGGCGCAAGTTCGGCATTCAGCGCATGATCGATTACGGCTCGCAGATTTCGCTGGCAGGCATCGGGCTCGCGATTATTCTGCAACTGCTCGGACTGCATCACCCTGCTGCGCTGTTCCTGCCGATCGCGGTCGCAATCTTCGGCAACGGCATTACGCTGCCCAATGCCCAGGCGGGCGCTATCAACGCGGCGCCACACATGGCGGGCAGTGCTTCGGGGCTCACAGGATTCATGCAGATGGCGTTCTCGGCGGTGGCGGCACAGGCGGTGGCGCTGATTTTCAACGGCACGGTTTACCCGATGCTGGTGCTGATGTTGGTGGCGTCGGCGATCTCGTTGGTGAGTTTCAGGATGCTGGTGCCGGTGGAAGCAACGCCCTGATTGTGGGAGCGTGCCTGCACGCGATTTGACTGTGGGAGCGTGCCTGCACGCGATTTGAATTGGCTTTGTGCAAGGTTCAGAAAATCGCGTGCGGGCACGCTCCCACAGGCGGTGGAAATAGTGAGAACGGGCTCAGTTGGCGTAGGTTTCGAGGATATTGATCGCGTGGTTCTTGATGCGACGCATGGAGACAAACATATCGCTGTAAGTCTGCGCAGGCAGGGCCATACAGGTGCCGTCCTTGAGTCTCTCCAGATGACGATCGCGCATGGCATTCGCCACCCGGTTCAGGCGCTTGCCTTCTTCCATCAGGTGAGTGATCCGGGTGGAATCCGCGCGCTTGCGACGTGCGCCGACCACGCGTCCCACGAATGAATCGACATCGTTGAAATAGCTCATCAGATCATTCCACGCATCAGCACTCAGCGTCTCGCGCTGCTTGTAGAGACGGGTGCGGTAGATGCAGAAAGATTCCAGACAGTCGGCAATGCTCTCCAGTTCATCGGCCATGCGGATCAGCCCATAGGCTCGGGAAGACTGGGCCTGCGTGACCGACGAGGCCAGGATCTTGGTGATGAAGGTAATCATCTCCTCCTCGATGGAATCCGTGACATCTTCAAACTCAGAAATGCGGTCGAAGCACTCCTTGTCGGCTTTCTCCCCCGTCGCGTAGGTGCGAGTCAGGTTGAACATCTGGCGGGTGATCTCAATGAGGTTGTCCAATTCCAGATCCGCCTGCTGCAACGCGACCTCGGGTGCCAGAGTCGCGTGCTGATTGAGATACTTGACCCTGTGGACCTCCGCATCGACCTGTTGCGGGATCAGCCACTCCAGCAGTTTCGTCAGATAGTCGAGCAGCGGCATCCACACCAAAGCGACAATCAGGTTGAATAGCGTGTGCGCGATGGCGATATGCCAGGCGATGTTGGGTCGCTCACCGGACGCCAGTTGCATATCCGGATCGCCCGCCACCAACGCATCCACGACGTCGATGAACAGAGGAAACAACACGATCGCGAGCAGCGCACCGAGCACATTGAACAGGACATTGGCGCGAGCAACCCGCAGAGCAGAAGTGCTGGCCTCGCTCGCGGCCATCTGCGCGATCAGAGCGGCACCGAGATTCATGCCGACGATCAAGCCAATTGACGTGTTGAATTCAATAACCCCGGTAGCGGCCAGCGTCAGTGTGATCGCCAGCATCGCTGTGCTGTTGCGAATCAGCATCGTCAGCAACACGCCGAGGATCACACAGGCGAGCAGTGTGCCAATGGTTTCCGCGTCGATGAGATGCATGTAGGCGAGGAAGCCCTGGTCCAATCGCAATGGCTCGAAAGCCACCCTCATGAAGTCGAGAGAGGTGAACAACAATCCCAGCGCCAGCAGAGCTTTGCCCGCCACTACCGTACCATTGCTGTTGCCGGCCAGCATCGGCAGGGCCCCGATGGCGATCAGCAGCAGACCGTATCTGCCGAGGTCGAGCGCGAGAATCCAGCCGGAAATCGTCGCTCCGATGTTGGAGCCGAGAATGACTGCGAGGGAATGTTTCAGTTCCAGTACGCCGGCATTCACCAGACCGACTGTCATCACTGTGGATATACTGCTGGATTGGACGAACGCGGTGATGCCGAGACCGGCGAGGAGCGCCATCACCCGATTGCCGCTCGCGGTGGCCAGGATGTTGCGAATGATATCGCCGCCACTGGACTGCAACGCGTCCGACAAGAGTTTCAGGCCCAGGAAAAACAGCCCCAGACCACCGACAGCGGTATATAGAATTTCAAAGTCGCTCATTGCTCGAAAGTCTATTCAAACCCTTGATGTTTTACAAAATTTTTTTGCAAATGATTCCAAAAACTGCGGCGCGCGTCGCTCTGTCGCAATCAAGGATGCGCTGGCCCTGTGAAAGTTGTCAGACAGGCAGTCAGCAGCAGAATCAACACGGCCAGAAGCAGCTCGCCGCGAATGGAGCGTTGCAATGCACCCGCTCCGGCATGCGCCAGCGCCGGCACCAGCCGGAATTTGTTCAATGCCGCCAGACCGAGCAGGCAGATGACGAGTAATAATTTACCGACCAGCAGAAAACCATAGGGTGTGCTGATGAGATCAACAGGGGCAGCGAACAACTGTGTCAGCAGATAGGCTCCCGCCACGACCAGGCTGCCGATCAGCGCCCAGCCGATCTTTCCGAAGGTGTGCAGCAGCGGCGCCAGCGTGGCGGCCGGTTCGCGCTGGCTAAGTGCGTACAGCGGATACAGTGAACCGATCCACAACCCCATCGCGCCGATGTGCACTGCGATGGCGGCCCCGGCCAGCACCCCGAGACTCGCGACATGGCCAAGCACTGCAAAGGAGGCTGCGAACAAGGCAATCGCCAGCGGCGCGCCGACGCGCAGTGCGCTCGGGAATTGCACTGCGCCATGAGCGGACAGCAGACTGGACCTGGCCAGCAAGAGTGCGACGGCAGCCACCAGAAAGCCGGCCAGCTTCAAGCCGCTGCCATAGCCGATCGGCGACTGCAGCACCAACCCCGCCATGAAGCTGTCGAACATGCCCGCGACGCCGTTCTGATTGACGATGCCGACCTGCAGCAGGAAGAACACCGCGACAGCAAGAGCGCCGACCACACTGGCCAGTAACATGAAATTGAGGAGATGGCGGCGAGAGGCAGTGCTTTCACTGCCCAGCCAGAAAATCAGAAAACCGCCGGTGAGGCTGGCCAGACCCGCGTAGCTCAGCACCTTGGCGAGTACGATGGCCAGCTCCCAAGGACCGGCGGCAAATGGCATCAGTGTACGTGGTCGCCACCACCGGCACCGTGTTCAGTCATGACGGCAGCAGGGGCGTTGGGGTCCACGGTGAAACGGAAGTCTTCGCTGACAGAGTGGCCGTCTTCACCGATCACTGTCCAGTTGACGCGGTATGCACCGGCAACCAATGGTGGCATCGCCACATGGAACATCATGCTGGCTTCGGCTACAGGGACGAAACCGACATCGACGACGCCGGTGTCACTGGTGACGGTCAGGCGCACCAGCCGCACGTTGCCGTTGAAATGCATCATCAACATCTCGGGAGTCGACACAGTCTGGCCGTTGCCGGGAACAGAGCTGCTCATCGCACTGTGGGCGAATGCTGCGCTGTGCATGACCAGCATCAGCAGTGCAGCGGCCAGGCCCTGCAACAGGGTAAATCTCTTCATGGTGTCACCTCGGTCTTGGTTGGGTTTGGTGTCTGTTTGGTGTCTGCTGTATGTGTCCATCTGCGGATCAGTGTATACGAATCCTTCTCGATTGCCGAGCCGCAAACTGCGGCAGATTGTCGCAAAGAGCATGCTAGAATCGCCGCCATGACGACACCAGCCCCCCAACAACACACACCACAACAAGCTTCCCGGAAGCCACCGCTGCTGGTCGCCAACAGCTTCCATCCGGAGACGCTGGCGAGGCTGGATGAACAGTACGAGACTCACAAGCTCTGGCTGCTGGAAAGCCCGCAGGATCAGCAGGCGCTGATCGCCCGCCTGGCACCCGTTTGCAAGGCCGTGGCCACCGCGTCCTGGGCGACCAATCCGCTGATTTATCAGCTGCCCAAACTGCAACTCATCAGCTGCTTTGGCGTCGGCACCGACGGCATCGATTTCGGCATCACCCGCGCACGCGGCATCCACGTGACCAACACGCCCGGCGTGCTCAATGACGCCGTGGCAGACCTCGCCATGGCACTGGTGCTGGCAACCTCACGCAACCTGATCAATGCCGACCGCTATGTGCGTGACGGCCACTGGCTGCAGGCGCCATTCCCGTTCTCCAGCAGCCTGGCCGGCAAGACCCTCGGCATCATCGGCCTGGGCGCCATCGGCGAAGAAATCGCCAACCGCGCGGCCGCCTTCAAGATGCAGATCGCCTATCACAACCGTCAGCCCAAGCCCCTGCCCTGGCGCTACTGCGAGTCCCTCGCGGCGCTGGCGCAGACCAGCGACATTCTCCTGTGCATGCTCCCCGGTGGTGCGGCCACCAGCAAGATGCTCAACATGGAGGTGTTTCGCCAGCTGGGGCCGCAGGGCATCTTCATCAATGTCGGCCGAGGCAGCAGCGTAGATGAAGCGGACCTCGTCGCGGCGCTGCAGCAGGGCGTGATTGCCGGGGCGGGGCTTGATGTCTACGCCAGCGAGCCGCGTGTCCCGGAGGCCCTGCTCGGCATGTCCAACGTGGTGCTGTTTCCGCACATTGGCAGCGCCACGGTGGAGACCCGGCGCGCCATGGGACAACTGGTGCTGGACAATCTGGCGGCATATTTTGACGGACGGCCGCTGCTGACGCTTTGCTGATGCGCCTGTGGGAGCGGGTCTGTGGGAGCGAGCCTGCTCGCGATGAGCCTCGCGCAAACTCGAATCGCGAGCAGGCTTTTATGCCCTTTGGGTACGCTCCCACAACACACAAGCAAAGAGGCATAGAGGCTCAGAGGCACAGAGGAGGGGCAAGAGGCACGCAAGTTTGTTGCTGCCAGCCCAGACGGCTTTGGATACAATGCCCATCGGCATATATACCCGATAAACCCAGGAATTGATCATGAGAGTACTGATGAGCTGTCTGACTGCAATACTGTTTGCGGTCGCCATCCCCTTCACCACCGCCATCGCCCAGAACCAACCCGGATTTCGCACCGAGAAGGTCGTGGAAGGCATCGACGTGCCCTGGGGCATGACCTGGCTGCCCGACGGCGACATGCTCGTCACCAACCGAGGCGGCCAGCTCTACCGTGTCCATGAAGGCACACTCAGCGCCCCGCTGGGCGGCTTACCGGAAGTGCATGTGAACGGCCAGGGCGGCCTGCTCGACATCGCGCTGCACCCGGACTACGCCAGCAACGGCTGGATCTACATGACCTATTCCAGCAGGGAGGGTGGCGGCAGCGGCAGCCACACGGCGATCATGCGCGCCAAACTGCAGGGCGACAGCCTGGTCGAGCAGCAGGTG
>CAIRBI010000062.1 GCA_903876785.1 uncultured Gammaproteobacteria bacterium | reverse complement strand
TGTCAGCGGGTATTCTGCAGGCGGCCAACACGGCAGGCCTGACGACGATCGGGTTAAAGCCCGTCGCTGCGGGGTGCGAAGAGACGGAGCAGGGGCTGCGCAATGACGACGCCGTGTTATTGCAAAAGTACAGTTCACTGTCGTTGCCCTATGAGCAGGTCAATCCGATCGCGTTGCGGCTGGCGGTGGCGCCGCATATTGCGGCAGAGCAGGAAGGACGGCGCATCGATATCGCGCGGGTGGAAGGCATGTGCCGTGGCGTGATGATGCGCCGTGCCGGACTCACTCTGATCGAGGGCGCTGGCGGCTGGCGTGTGCCGATCAATTCCCGCCAATTTCTGTCCGGTCTGGCAAAGGTGCTGGAGATCCCCGCGATCCTGGTGGTTGGCATCCGTCTGGGATGTATCAATCACGCCTTGCTGACAGCGCAGGCGATTCATTTGGACGGTGTCAGGCTGGCGGGCTGGATTGCCAATGTGGTTGATCCTGACATGTCATTTGTAGATGCCAATATCGAAGCGATCGAATCTCGTCTGCACGCCCCTTGTCTGGCGCGGATTCCCTTCCTTGCGGCGAGTGCAGGGCGGGTGGAGAGCGTCGCTCAGTTCATCGACATCGAGGCTCTCCTGCGCGCCTAGTCTCTGCAATGCGCAATTGACCTCTTCTCCAGTGCTGGGTACCTTAGGCTTCAGATCCCGCAGCCCTGCTGCAGGCTGTAAAGTGCAATCAACCCACCCGTAATTAAATCGATTTCTGAGCGTATTCCGACCACTCCGTGAGGAGATACGTCGTCAGGGGGCAGGCAGTGGCAGCGTACAAGGCACCGATCCGGGACATGCAGTTCATCCTTCATGAAGTCATGGAGGCCGAGAACCTGTTCGCGAAGATGCCAGGAACAGCGGAGGTGACCACCGACCTGATGGATGCCATCCTCGAGAGTGCGGCGCAGATCGCCGAGGAGGTGCTGGCGCCCATCAACAGAAGTGGTGACGAGGAAGGCTGCCGCTTCGAAAACGGGCTGGTACATACCCCGACCGGGTTCCGCGAAGCCTACAATGCCTTCGCCCAGGGCGGCTGGATCGGGCTGTCGGGCGACGTGGAGCACGGTGGTCAGGGCATGCCCAAGATGCTGGCCGTGCTCTTCGAAGAAATGATCATGGGCGCCAACAGTTCATTTGCGCTCTACCCCATCCTGAGTGCCGGGGCGAGCCTGGCGCTGGCCCGGCACGCCTCTGCCGAGTTGAAACAGAAATATCTACCCAGACTCTATAGCGGCGAGTGGTCCGCCACCATGTGCCTGACCGAGCCGCATGCCGGTACCGATCTGGGCATCATCAAGAGTCGCGCGCACGCTCAGGCGGATGGCAGTTATCTAATCACCGGCACCAAGATATTCATCACAGGGGGCGAACACGATCTGACGCGCAACATCGTGCACCTAGTACTCGCCAAATTGCCTGACGCACCGCCCGGGCCCAAAGGTATTTCTCTGTTTCTGGTGCCACGCGATCTGCCGTCAGACGATGGCGCCATTGCAACGCGCAACGGTGTCACGTGCGGGTCCATCGAACACAAGATGGGTATCAAGGCGTCTTCTACCTGTGTCATGAATTTCGACGGCGCGCGTGGCTATCTTGTCGGCGAGATCAACAAGGGTTTGACGTGCATGTTCACCATGATGAACTACGAACGCCTTTCCATCGGCCTGCAGGGGATCGGTCTGAGCGAGAGTTCTTATCAGACTGCCGTCACTTATGCCCGTGAACGAGTGCAGGGGCGAGCGGCCACAGGCGTCACGAATCCAACCGGGCCCGCTGATCCCATCATCGTGCACCCGGATGTCCGGCGCATGCTCCTGAGTGTTCGTGCCGATGTCGAGGCCGGCCGCGCACTGGCCCTTTACGTGGCCAGCCAGCTTGATATCGCTCACTTTCATCCTGACGCCGTGGCGCGCAAACGGGCCGCCAGCCTGGTGGCTCTGCTTACGCCAGTGGCCAAGGCAGCATTTTCGGATCGGGGTTTTGAATCCTGTGTCCTGGCTCAGCAGGTGCTGGGCGGGCACGGATACGTGCGCGAGTGGGGACTGGAGCAGAATGTAAGAGATGCGCGTATCGCGCAGATTTATGAGGGGACCAATGGTATTCAGGCGCTGGATCTTGCCGGCCGCAAGGTGGTGAAGGACAGCGAGGGCATGCTCGATATTCTGGTGGAGGAAATCAAGGGCTTCCTGGCCGAATACTCGGAGTTGCTGGCAATGCGGGAATTTCTCACGCCCTTGCAGAAAGCTCTCGAGACGCTGACGGCGACGACGGGCTGGCTTAAGGAAGCGGCAGGCGTCAATCCAGACGAGATCGGGGCAGCGTCTGCTCCCTATCTGCGACTTGTGACGCTCATACTGTATGCCTACATGTGGGCACGGATGGCGAGAATTGCCTCGGCGGCTTTGGCTGTTGGCACTGGGGACGCGAGCTTTTATGATGCAAAGCTCAAGACCGGGCGTTTCTTTATCGCCCGGGTTTTGCCGGGATATGTGGCGCTGGCTGCGGAGATTCGAGGCGGCAGTGCCTCGTTGATGGCGCTGTCAGCGGAGCAGTTCTGATCCGCTGAGTCCTGGAGCAGGAGGGGCATTAGCTCGCAGCAGGTTGATTAGATCGCCCACTCGAAAGCGTCGGTGAGCAGGGCCTCATAAGTCTCCAGGGGCTCTTCCTTCTCGCCAACGATAATCAGGTTACCTTCACCGAACGGAATGATCTTGCCAGCGAAGCGCGGATCATTCACGTCAAAACGTGTCTTCACGGGCGAGCTGTGCACGATCAGTACGGAGACCGAGCCCTTCGTTCCCTCCAGTACGATATGTGCACCGGTGCCCGAGGCGAGACGGCAGCCGTTGGCAAACTTGATGTGCATGGTCTTGATGCGCTCGTTGTCGCGCAAATGGACACCGGCCTCGGCGATCACGGCATTGATCTGCTGCCAGCTCAGGTCGTTTACCGCTCTTTCATAGCGCGGCTCCTCTCTGTATACATGGCGGAGCGCGTCATCGTGCAGCTGGAGGTCAGCAGCACTGGGGTTGGCGCTTTGGAGGCCGATCGACAGGATGACGCCGACGGCGATAACCAGGCTGGCTGCCATCGCGTAATAGCTGCTCCAGACTGACTTTACCGGGCGACTGACCCTGGGCTGGCGGCTCTTGAGTCGAGTCGCCAGATCCGCAGGAACGGTCACCGCGCTGACCATCTCGACAATTCTCTTGTCCAGTGCCTGGATGTCCTGCACTAGTCGCATCCTTTCGGGAGTGGAGCCTGTGGCAGCAACAAAGTCCTCGTCGCTATCATGAGGGTTGGCCAGCGCGCGCTTGCGGAATTCTAAGTCATCCATCTTCATTGGACTCGTGTCGTGGTTGTCGTTCTGGTGCTTCAGTTTTCCAGATCAGCGTCGTCGATATTTTCGTCTGCATGGCCGCCTGGAATGAAAATACTCTTCAGCTTGCCACGCGCTCTGAACAATCTTGTCATCACCGTGTTGTTGTTCAGATTCAGAATTTCGGCAATTTCCTTGCCGCTGAACCCACCGATGACCTGCAATAGCAGGGGTTCCCTGTAGTCTTTCTCCAGCGTTGCGATGGCTTCGTGCAACATGCGGCGGTCGAGGCGCTGATCAGGTTCATTCTCGTCAAGATCCGCGATGCTCTGGTCGTCTATATCGACGAGATCCGGCCGGTAGCGTTCATAGAGCCTTGCATTCTCGCGGCGCAGAATCGTGAAAAGCCACGCTTTTGCCGCCTTGTCATTCTGAAGGCTATCCAGAGACCGCCAGGCGCGCAAAAAAGTTTCCTGTACGAGATCTTCAGCAAGTGCGCCGTTCTTGCACAGCCAATAGGCATAGCGATAGACGTCTTGATAAAAGGCATCGACAAGCGTTTCGTAACGCTCCTTCTTGTCTCTATCGTCCAAGACCGGGGTATCGCTCATTTCTTTTCGTTGTACCAGAAGGCCAAAGCTGGTGGATGTTCCGGCGCCGCAGGGATTAGCCCGCAAAGTTCCGGAGGAATGATTCGGGGAGGTGCCAGTCGAGACAGGAGTTTGCCGAAATTAGCCAAAGGCGGCAAGTAATTTACTTGTGATGCGCCCGGTCTTGCGGCGGGCATTGCGCAGCGCTGACGTTTTTTTTTGGCTGAAATGCCCGCAGGCCGCTATAATCGCGCCCCTGATTCAGGCGAGGATGCAGGGCAGGCGCGCAATATCAGCACATAAACAGGAACGGAACAAATGATGACTAGAATTGCAGTGACTGGCGCGGCGGGCAGGATGGGCAGGACGCTGATCGAGGCTGTCGTGAATCACGGCGCCGGATTGCAGGTAACGGCTGGAACCGTGCTGGCCGATGACCCTGCATTGGGAATGGATCTCGGGCTGCTGGCGGGGATAAAGGCGCTGGGCGTAACCGCTGCCGGGCAATTGAACGGACTGGCGGACCAGTTCGACGTCCTAATTGACTTCACTTCCCGCGAGTCCTCGCTCGCGCACCTGCAATTCTGTCGTCAGCATGGCAAGGCGATTGTGATAGGCACAACCGGTTTCACCGAGGAGGAAAAGCGGGAGATTGTGGCGGGGGCCGTCGACATCCCCGTGATGTTTGCGCCGAACTATAGCGTCGGTGTAAATCTGTGTCTGAAACTTCTTGATATGGCGGCCAGGGTGTTGGGTGACGATGTCGATATCGAAATCGTCGAGGCTCATCATCGCTTCAAAAAGGATTCACCTTCCGGTACTGCACTGCGTATGGGCGAAGTGGTGGCGTCTGCGCTGGGGCGCAATTTGAACGAGGTGGCGGTATACGGCCGGGAGGGAATGAGCGATGAACGAGATCGCAAGACGATCGGCTTCGCCACCGTTCGCGCTGGAGACATTGTCGGTGATCACACCGTGATTTTTGCAGGGCTCGGTGAACGGGTCGAGATTACGCACAAGGCCAGCAGCCGCATGACTTTTGCCAAAGGTGCTGTGCGCGCGGCCGCGTGGCTGCAGGGAAAGGGGCCGGGACTGTACTCAATTGATGACGTGTTGTTCGGTGAGTAAGAGGAGAGCGGGAGGATTTTAGTCGGCGGCCATGGAATCCCTTCGTAGACACCGGACCGCCAAATCCCGTACAATGCGACCTCAGTATGTTTACAACTGAGCACATAACCGGATTTACAGAGAAGCGGAATGAAGCGCTAGTTTCATTCCGCTTTTTTTCACCCGGATTTTGCGTTTTATCGGGAGATTGCATTGATTAATTCAGCTGTACTGGCATTGGAAGATGGCAGTATTTTCCGTGGCAAGGCCATTGGTGCGCAGGGTATTTCCAGTGGGGAGGTGGTGTTCAATACCTCCATGACCGGATATCAGGAAATACTGACAGACCCTTCCTATGCACGACAAATCATTACGCTGACCTATCCTCACATAGGGAATACCGGCACCAATACTGAGGACAATGAGTCCGGCAACATTGGGTCCGGCAAGGTCTGGGCCTCCGGCCTGGTGATCCGCAATCTTCCCATGCTGGCCAGTAGCTGGCGCAACGAACAAACCCTTGATGACTTTTTGAAATCACGCAATGTCGTTGCCATCGCCGAGATTGATACCCGCCGCCTGACCCGGCTGTTGCGCGACAAGGGCCCCTTGAATGGTTGCCTGCTGACAGGCGATGCTCTTGCGCAGATGGGCGAAGAAAAGGCCATTGCCGAGGCCAAAAAGTTTCCCGGGCTGAAGGGCATGGATCTGGCGAAAGAAGTCTCCGCTGCGAAGAGTTACGAGTGGCGCGAAGGTTTGTGGGACCTGGTTGAAGGGCATCGCGAAAAGCCCATGAGCAACCCTTTCCATGTAGTAGCCTATGACTTCGGTATCAAGACCAACATTCTGCGTCATCTTTCCGAACGTAATTGCCGCGTGACAGTGGTTCCAGCACAGACGTCTGCAAGCGCAGTGTTTGCCCTGAATCCCGATGGTGTCTTTCTCTCGAATGGTCCCGGCGATCCTGAACCTTGCACTTATGCCATCGCTGCGATTCGCGAGTTTTTGCAGAGGGATATGCCGGTGTTCGGCATCTGCCTCGGTCATCAGCTGCTGGCGTTGGCTTGCGGCGCCAGGACAGTAAAGATGAAGCTTGGGCATCACGGCGCCAACCATCCGGTGCAGAGGATTGCTGATGGTATTGTTGCCATTACCAGTCAGAACCACGGTTTCGCCGTTGACGAGGCAACCCTGCCAGCGAATCTCAAGGCGACGCATCGCTCACTGTTTGATGGCAGTCTGCAGGGAATAGAGCGGACTGACAAACCGGCCTTCGGTTTTCAGGGGCACCCTGAGGCTGGCCCTGGACCGCACGACATCACGTCGCTCTTCGATCGCTTCATCGATCTGATGAAGGCAAGCGCCAGTCGTTAAATCCGGATCATCTCCGGGGGCATCTCAACCTCCGGATTGCGAACACTAAACCAGCAGCCTGGTCGGTCTGACCGGCCGGGCGCCACCTAGACCTACGGTTTGAATATGCCAAAACGATCAGACATAAACAGTATCCTCATCCTGGGTGCAGGCCCGATTGTCATCGGTCAGGCCTGCGAGTTCGATTATTCCGGCGCTCAGGCCTGTCAGGCTCTGCGCGAGGAAGGCTATCGAGTCATCCTGGTGAACTCCAACCCGGCGACGATCATGACTGATCCGGCGATGGCTGATGCCACTTACATCGAGCCAGTGACCTGGGAGATCGTTGAGAAGATCATCGCCAAGGAGCGCCCTGATGCAATCCTGCCGACGATGGGCGGACAGACCGCGCTGAACTGTGCTCTGGACCTGAACAAACATGGCGTGCTCGCCAAGTACAACGTCGAACTGATCGGCGCCAGTTGCGAGGCTATCGACAAGGCCGAAAACCGCGAGCTTTTCGACAAGGCCATGAAGGCCATTGGTCTGGAGACTCCAGCACACGGCTTGGCGCACAACATGGAAGAGGCCTATGCAGCGCTCGACAAGGTTGGCTTCCCCTGCATCATTCGCCCATCCTTTACGCTTGGGGGCAGCGGCGGCGGTATTGCCTACAACAAGGAAGAGTTCATCGAGATATGCTCGCGCGGTCTCGACCTCTCGCCAACCAGGGAATTGCTGATCGACGAATCGTTGATCGGCTGGAAGGAGTACGAGCTGGAAGTGGTGCGTGACCGCAAGGACAACTGCATCATCGTCTGTACCATCGAGAATTTCGATGCCATGGGTGTACACACTGGTGACTCGATCACCGTGGCACCGTCCCAGACTCTCACTGACAAGGAATACCAGATACTTCGTAACGCCGCGATTGCCGTGTTGCGCGAAATCGGCGTCGAGACCGGTGGCTCCAACGTCCAGTTCGGCATGTGTCCGAAGACTGGCCGACTGGTCATCATCGAGATGAATCCGAGGGTGTCACGTTCTTCTGCGCTGGCCTCCAAAGCAACGGGTTTCCCGATTGCACGAGTGGCCGCAAAACTCGCCATTGGTTACACGCTGGACGAGTTGCGCAACGAGATCACCGGCGGGGCAACGCCAGCTTCGTTCGAACCGACTATAGATTATGTTGTTACCAAGATTCCGCGTTTTACCTTTGAAAAATTTCCTGAAGCCAATGACCGTATCACGACACAGATGAAGTCGGTAGGCGAGGTCATGGCGATCGGTCGTACATTCCAGGAGTCCATGCAGAAGGCGTTGCGCGGTCTGGAAGTGGGTGTGTCAGGTTTTGATCCGATTCTCGATACCGGTCTCAGCGACGCGATGGACATCCTCCGGCGCGAACTGATGGACGCCGGTGGTGAGCGAGTCTGGTATATCGCCGATGCCTTCCGCCAGGGATGGACTGTCGAGACCGTCGCTGAACTGACTGGAATTGATCCGTGGTTCCTGGTGCAGATTGAAGACCTGATGCATGAAGAAGCCCGCGTCAGCAAGATGCAGCTGGCTGAGATTGACAGAGACACGATGTTCGGCCTCAAGCAAAAAGGTTTCTCGGATTCCCGGCTGTCTGCCCTGCTGGCAGTACCTGAGCTGGAGGTGCAGAAACACCGTCATGCGCTCAAGGTGCGCCCTGTGTACAAACGCGTCGACACCTGTGCTGCCGAGTTCGCTTCTGCCACAGCTTACATGTACTCGACCTATGAAGAAGAGTGCGAAGCGTTACCCTCGAACCGGCGCAAGATCATGGTGCTCGGTGGTGGCCCGAACCGTATCGGTCAGGGAATCGAGTTCGACTATTGTTGCGTGCATGCGGCCCTGGCCATGCGCGAAGATGGCTTCGAGACCATCATGGTCAATTGCAACCCGGAGACTGTGTCCACGGATTACAACATCTCTGACCGTCTCTATTTCGAGCCCGTCACCTTTGAAGATGTGACGGAAATTGTCGCGCTGGAAAAACCCTTTGGTGTCATCGTGCAGTTCGGTGGTCAGACACCCCTGAATCTGGTGACACGTCTTGAGGCGGCAGGGGTGCCTATCATCGGCACTACGGCAGATGCGATTGACCGCGCCGAGGACCGCGAGCGCTTCCAGCAGATGATCCAGAAACTCGGTCTCAAACAGCCTCCGAACTGTATCGTCCGCAGCTTGGACGAAAGCATCGCGGCCGCCGAAAAGATCAGCTACCCCCTCGTGGTCAGACCTAGTTATGTGCTGGGTGGACGTTCCATGGAGATCGTCTATAACGAGGAAGAGCTCCGTCGCTACATGCGCAATGTGGTCAAGGTCGGCAATGACAGTCCGGTGCTGCTCGACTACTTCCTGAATGCCGCGATCGAGATTGACGTGGATCTGGTCAGCGACGGCAAGCAGGTTGTGGTCGGCGCGATCATGCAGCACATAGAACAGGCGGGTGTGCATTCCGGCGACTCCGCGTGCTCACTGCCACCTTACAATCTTTCGGGCGAGGTGCAGGATCGCATTCGTGAGCAGGTCACCAAACTCGCCATGGAGCTGGGCGTCATCGGGCTGATGAATACGCAGTTGGCCTATCAGGACGGCGAGATCTATGTGATCGAGGTAAACCCGCGCGCGTCGCGCACAGTGCCATTCGTTTCCAAATGCATCGGTGTATCGCTTGCGAAAGTGGCAGCGCGCTGCATGGCTGGCAAGTCCCTGCAGGAGCAGGGTTTTGTGAAGGAGATCGTCCCGAAGAACTTCGCGGTGAAAGAGGCTGTATTCCCGTTCAACAAATTCCCGGGAGTAGACCCGATTCTCGGGCCGGAAATGAAGTCGACAGGTGAGGTGATGGGCGTTGGTCGTACTTTCGCGGAGGCGTTTGCGAAGTCTCAGCTGGGGGCCGGCGAGCGTCTCAAGACAGGTGGTACAGTCTTCATCAGTGTGCGTGATGCCGACAAGCCCTATGTTGTCGAGGTCGCAGCCAAGCTGCACGATCTGGGCTTCACGCTGATTGCCACTCAGGGTACGGCCGCTGTGATCTCAGAGGCAGGCCTGCCAGTCAACAAGGTGCACAAGGTCAATGAAGGACGCCCGCATATCGTCGACATGATCAAGAATGAGCAGGTCCAGCTGGTGATCAATACGACCGAGGGCAAGCAGGCTATCGCTGACTCGTCGATCATTCGCCGCACAGCCCTGCGTCACAAGGTGACATGTACCACTACGATCGCTGGTGCATTGGCCGTGTGTGAGGCGCTTCTGTTCGGCGACAACCTGTCCGTCTACACCATACAGGAGCTGCATGCAGAATTATGAGAAAAGTACCCATGACGGTAGCGGGTGCAGAGCGCCTGCGTGCTGAGCTGAGCGAGCTGAAAACCGAGCGACGGCCCCGGATAATTCAGGCCATCTCTGATGCGCGGGAGCATGGCGATCTCCGGGAGAATGCCGAGTATCACGCCGCGCGCGAACAGCAGAGCTTCTGCGAGGGGCGCATCAAGGAAATCGAAGGCAAGCTGGCCGATGCCCAAATCATCGATGTCGGCCAGCTCAAACCCACGGGCCGCGTGATGTTTGGTACAACCGTTACGCTGCTGAATCTGGGCACCGACAAGCGAGTTGTCTACCAGATTGTTGGCGAAGACGAAGCCGATGTGCGAGCGGGGCGTATTTCTGTGGGATCACCGATTTCCAGAGCCATAATGGGCAAGGAAATCGGCGAGGAGATAGTCGTCAAAGCACCGGCTGGGGATATCGAATATGAAATCGAGGCGGTCGAGCATCTCTGATTCAACAGCCGATAGCGCTGATCTTCAGTGAGACTGATGTCGCAGTATGTTGGAGAGTCTGGGGTCTGGTTTGTTGGAGGCCCGGTAAAGCACCGCGACATTGCCGATGCTCTGCACAAGTTCGGCTCGCGAAGTCTCACAGATCTGCATGGTCAGGTCCCTTCTTGCATCCCTGTCTGCTGCATAGATCTTTATTTTGATAAGTTCGTGCTCGCTGATTGCGCGCTCGATCTCTTCAACTACGCCTTCGGTCAGTCCTTTCTGGGCAACTGTCACTACCGGTGAAAGGTTGTGCGCAATGGTGCGCAAGCGTTTCTTGTCGTTTGTTGCCAGTTTCATAAGCTGTTATCGCATCGATCTGTTAATTAAATGGGACCCCGGACTTGCGGGAGGCGTCATTGTAGCCTAGCTTGGGAAATACACAACCGCGCGTCGGGAAGGCTAACCTTGGACAATTATGAGCGCTATCTTGTAATATCGCCCGAGGCTCCCAATATAAGTGGCACCAGTAAAGCAGCTCTGCCACTGTCAATCTTCCAGGTGATGCCGAGCTGTCAGGTGCAAAAGCAGGATTGTGACGGCTTCGGTCTTGCATAGAACGCGTATTCGAAGTGCAATGAAACTCCCGCGGCGATGGTCTATGTCGATCATTGGACGAAAGCTGTAAAAACGTAGCTTAGCGAGTTGCGATGCTGGCAAAAATTCAAAAAACCACAAGCAGCATGATTCAGGATTGATTGATTTTCCTGCGTGGGCAGGGTGTGGGCGGTGTCGGAGCTGCCTTGGAAAGACTCCGGATTTTGCGGTCACCCGAACGGGCTGATCACTACTGACTTGTTTTAACTGAGATGGGGGAAATCCCTTGAACGATATGGCAAAGAATTTATTACTCTGGATGGTCATCGCGGCAGTCCTGTTGACTGTATTCAACAACATCAATCAGGAGACCACCAGTGCTTCCGTCACCTATTCAGACTTCGTGAAGGAAGTGCGGGCCGGCCAGGTGCGTTCTGTCACCATTGCCGGGATTTCAGTCTCAGGGCGACGGATGGACAACACTCAGTTCATCACCACCATTCCGATGATTGGTGATGAGCAACTGATGGGTGATCTGTTCGAAAACGGTGTTGAAATTGTTGGATCCGAACCGGAGCGGCAAAGCATCTGGACGCAGTTGCTGGTGGCAAGCTTCCCGATTCTTATCATTATCGGGCTGTTTTTCTTCTTCATGCGGCAGATGCAGGGTGGCGGCGCAGGAGGCAAGGGCGGGCCCATGTCCTTCGGCAAGAGCAAGGCCAAGTTGCTGGGCGAAGATCAGATCAAGGTGACGTTTGCCGATGTGGCTGGCGTGGATGAAGCCAAGGAAGACGTGAAAGAGCTGGTGGACTTCCTGCGCGAGCCTGACAAGTTCCAGCGTCTTGGCGGGCGCATCCCCAGAGGAATCCTGATGGTGGGCCAGCCCGGTACGGGCAAGACGCTGCTGGCCAAGGCGATAGCTGGCGAAGCCAAAGTGCCGTTTTTCTCCATTTCTGGTTCTGACTTCGTGGAGATGTTCGTCGGTGTCGGCGCATCCCGCGTGCGTGACATGTTCGATCAGGCCAAGAAGCAGGCTCCCTGCATCATTTTCATTGACGAGATTGATGCTGTTGGTCGACATCGGGGCGCGGGGCTTGGTGGCGGACACGACGAGCGCGAACAGACTCTCAATCAGTTGCTCGTCGAAATGGACGGTTTCGAAGCCAATGACGGCATTATTGTTATTGCGGCGACCAACAGACCTGATGTGCTTGACCCAGCGTTGCTCAGGCCGGGTCGCTTTGACCGCCAGGTTGTGGTCGGGCTGCCCGATATTCGCGGTCGTGAACAGATTCTGAAAGTGCATATGCGCAAAGTGCCGATCGACGAGCGTGTAAATGCTGGCGTCATTGCTCGTGGCACCCCGGGCTTCTCCGGTGCCGATCTGGCCAACCTTGTCAATGAGGCAGCACTGTTTGCTGCCCGTGGCAATCGCAAGCTGGTGACAATGGAAGAGTTCGAGAAAGCGAAAGACAAGATCATGATGGGGGCTGAGCGCAAGTCCATGGTCATGTCTGACAAGGAAAAGCTCAACACTGCTTACCACGAATCAGGGCACGCAATTGTTGGTCGAGTCGTCCCGGAACACGACCCTGTGTACAAGGTAAGCATCATCCCTCGTGGTCGTGCATTGGGTGTCACCATGTTCCTGCCCGAGGAGGATCGCTACAGTATCAGCAAGCAGGGTATCAAGAGCCAGATCTGCAGTCTCTACGGCGGTCGTATCGCCGAAGAAATGACGCTGGGCACGGAAGGGGTGACGACCGGAGCTTCAAACGATATCCAGCGCGCAACAGACATGGCCCGAAACATGGTCACCAAGTGGGGATTGTCCGAGAAGCTCGGCCCGCTGACGTATGCCGAGGATGAAGGTGAAGTCTTCCTTGGCCGCTCCGCTGGCTCACACTCAAAGGCTCACTCCGGTGAAACTGCGAAGGTGATTGACGAGGAAATTCGACACATCATTGACGAGTGCTATGCGCGCGCCAAGCGCATTCTCGAAGAGCATCGGGTGCAGCTTGATTTGATGAAGGACGCGCTTCTCGAGTATGAAACCATAGACGCTGACCAGATAGCGGACATTATGGAAGGACGCAAACCCAGACCGCCTGCGGATTGGAACAGCAGCGATTCCGGTTCAGGCACTACGCGTGCCAGCGCCAGATCCGCTGACACCAAAGCTGCTGACAGCACGATCGGTGGCCCGGCAAGCGAACACTGATTGATAGCTGCATTCGCGCCGGTTTCTCCGCGCGCGAATGCAGCGTCCTGACTCTCTGCGTTGAGTGACCTCTGTGAGATTGGGCAAGCATCACATCGATTTATCCATTCCCAGGGTAATGGGCATCTTGAATGCCACGCCCGATTCTTTTTCCGATGGCGGCAGACTCCAATCCGTGACTCAGATCGGCGGCTTTCGCGTGTCCGTTGATCGGGCACTCCAGCTTGCTGAAATCATGCTGGGCCAGGGCGCCTCCATCATCGATGTTGGGGGCGAATCCACGCGCCCGGGCGCCTCGCCGGTCTCCGAGCTAGAGGAGATGGAGCGCGTATTGCCCGTCATAGAAGCAATCGCCACGCGCTTGGATATTGCGATTTCTGTCGACACCAGCTCTCCGCGGGTCATGGAGCATGCAATCGCTGCAGGTGCGGGCCTGATCAATGATGTCAGGGCTCTCGGCCGTCAAGGCGCGATGGAGATTGCAGCTCCCTCCGCTGCCGCCGTATGCCTCATGCACATGCGCGGTCAGCCTCTGAATATGCAGGAGCAAGCGGAGTATGGCAGTGTCGTCGACGAAGTCCTGGCATTTCTTGAACAGAGAATTGTCGTCTGCGAGAAGGCGGGCATCGAGCGTGGCAGATTGCTGGTGGACCCCGGCTTTGGCTTCGGCAAGACTCTGGCGCATAATTACGAACTGCTGCGACATCTAGATCGTCTGCAGGTGCTGGGTCTTCCGGTCCTGGTTGGGTTGTCGAGAAAGTCCATGATCGGCAACGTCACGGGCAGGGATGTCGAGCATCGTCTGTCCGGAGGGCTCGCTGCGACCGTGCACGCTATATTGAAAGGTGCCACCATCATAAGAACTCATGATGTTGCACAGACAGTGGATGCCATCAAAGTGCATTGCGCCATCATGAGCGATTGATCAGAAAACATTGCCAGTACAGTGTCGGATAAAGGAAATAATAGGGAATGCCAAAAAGAGACAAGCGGGAAAAGAAATTCTTCGGAACCGACGGCATTCGTGGCCGGGTCGGTGAGCATCCAATTACGCCGGACTTCATGCTGAAGCTGGGATGGGCAGCGGGCAAGGTATTTGCCAAGACCGAGCGTGGGCGCAGCAAGATTCTGATTGGCAAGGACACCCGCATTTCCGGGTATATGTTCGAGGCGGCCCTCGAGGCGGGTCTCACGGCGGCAGGTGTGGATATCAATTTGCTGGGCCCGATGCCGACCCCCGCGGTAGCCTATCTCACGCGCACTTTTCATGCGCAGGCGGGCATTGTCATCAGCGCATCGCACAACCCCTTCCACGATAATGGCATCAAGTTTTTCTCGGGCGATGGCTCCAAACTTCCGGACGAAATTGAATTTGCCATAGAAGGATATCTTGAGCGCGAGATCACCACTGTCGACTCACAGTTCATTGGCAAGGCATCCCGGATCAATGATGCCGGTGGTCGATATATCGAGTATTGTAAGAGCACCATCCCATCGGACATCAAGCTCACCGGATTGAAGATTGTGGTCGATTGTGCGCATGGTTCGACTTACAGTGTTGCCGGCAATGTGTTCAAGGAACTGGGCGCCACAGTCAAGACGATTGGCGCCTCGCCTGACGGGCTCAACATCAACGATGGTTACGGTTCAACAGCCCCCGAACGACTGGTCCAGGAAGTGCTCGCTGAAAAAGCCGACTTGGGTATTGCCTTTGATGGCGATGGTGATCGAGTGATCATGGTCGATCACCTGGGTAATGTTGTGGATGGCGATGAAATTCTGTACGTCATCGCCAGAGACCGTCGCCGCCGTAACGTCGGGGTTGGCGGGGTGATCGGAACGGTTATGAGTAACCTCGGGCTGCAGATTGGTCTGGAGGCGTTGGATATTCCCTTTACAAGGGTGAGTGTCGGAGATCGCTATGTGATGGCAGCACTCAAGGAGCGCGGCTGGCAGTTGGGCGGAGAGTCATCGGGCCATGTGATGTGCCTGGATGTCGCCAGCACCGGCGACGGCATAGTGGCCGCCCTTCAGACTCTCTATGCGATTGTCGGCTGCGATACATCGCTCTATGAGCTTCGCAACAAGATGAGCAAGTTTCCGCAGACCATGATCAACGTGCGGGTTGCAGGTAAACCAGACCTGGCCAGCAATGCTGCTGTCGTTGCCGCGGTTGCTGCCGTTGAAGCTCGGTTAGGTAAGCGTGGGAGAGTACTCCTGCGTCCTTCAGGAACCGAGCCCGTTGTTCGCGTCATGGTAGAGGGTGAGGATGCAGCGCTGGTTGCGCAGCTTGCTAAAGAACTTGCCGATCAGGTTGCCACTCAGGTGTGCTGATGATTTTTAGCAGAGCCATTGAGAGAGGGTTCGCGAGGTTGCAAGCGCAGGGCAACTTGGTTATATTGGCGCCCCGTTTTCCCGATGTCAGACGTCATCCTCTGCACTCTCTGCACAAGGTAATGTGAATGCGCCGCAGCTTAGTCGCTGGAAACTGGAAAATGCATGGCTCCAGAGAATCGATTGTGGACTTGTTGCAGGCGCTACTCAGGAAATCAGGGTCAGGGTTTGACGCTGTTGATTTGGTGGTTTGCCCCCCGCTGCCGTTTTTGGACATGTGTCAGCAGCTGCTCGGTGGCAGCAACTGGCAGCTCGGCGCACAGAATGTGCATAGCCGGACCTGCGGAGCTTTTACTGGAGAAGTTGCCGCTCCGATGTTGGCGGAGTTCTCGGTCCGTTATGTTCTAGTAGGGCACTCGGAGCGAAGGCAGCTCGCTGGCGAGACGGATGCAGTGGTAGCCGAGAAGTTTTCTGCCGTCTTGCGACACTCGATGACGCCGATACTTTGTCTCGGCGAGACTCTGGAAGAGCGAGAGTCGGGGCGAGCAGCGGAAGTGGTAGCGGCGCAATTGAATGCCGTGCTGGAGCACTCCGGTGTTTCCGCGGTGGCTGATGCGGTGATTGCTTATGAGCCGGTCTGGGCAATTGGAACCGGTCGCACGGCGAGTGCCGGGCAGGCGCAGGAGATGCATCTGTTCATCAGGGAATTGATGGCGCAGCGCAGTGCCGGGATGGCAGGTCAGATTCGTATCATTTACGGTGGCAGCGTCAACGCGGGAAATGCCCGCGAGCTTTTCGCCCAGCCTGATATCGATGGTGGGCTGGTGGGTGGTGCTTCCCTGAAGGCCGATGAATTTATAACGATTTGCAAAAGTGTGAGCTGAAGATGGAAACAATAGTTGTAGTAGTGCACGTAATAGCTGCAATTGCCATTATCGGCCTGGTATTGCTGCAACAGGGCAAAGGCGCGGATGCTGGTGCGGCTTTCGGCAGTGGCGCGTCGCAAACAGTATTTGGAAGCGCTGGTTCAGGAAACTTTCTGACGCGCTCAACTGCGATTGCGGCGACTGTGTTTTTTATCACCAGCCTTACGCTGGCGATTTATGCCAAACAGAACACCAACGCAGGAATTATTGATGGGTTGCCCATCGTGAATCCGGATTTGCTGAGTCAGCCAGTGGCTCCACTGTCTGATATCCCGCAAGTGGATGCTGGTCAGCCTGCTTCCGGTGGGGCGGATGTGCCCGTGGTGAATGACACGGCGCCTGTGACACCTCCAGGCAACTGATTGTTGTAATTGTAGTAGTGGTTGTGCGGCGGGATGCTGCAATGTAAGAGTTTTCAATGTGCGCCGAAGTGGTGGAATTGGTAGACACGCTATCTTGAGGGGGTAGTGACCTATGGTCGTGCGAGTTCGAGTCTCGCTTTCGGCACCAATTGAAAATGTATGGATTTTGCAG
>CAIRBI010000061.1 GCA_903876785.1 uncultured Gammaproteobacteria bacterium | reverse complement strand
GCTGCTTGCAGACGTCCAGCGATGGATTCAAGTAGATCATGAAACAGTTGTCGCGGCCGATCACGCTCAGCGCATGTTCGCGGGAGTCCTTGTTCGGAGCTACGAAGGCGGCACAGCAGATAAGTCCCGAATCGTTCAGCAACCTCGCGACGTGCGCGCTGCGGCGCAGATTTTCCGCGCGGCCTTGCTGGTCATGAGGCAGGTCTTTGCTGATGCCAAGGCGCATATTCTTGCCGTCCAGTACGGTGCTGACGCGGCCCATATCGAACAGGCGGCGTTCCAGCCCATGTGCCATAGTCGATTTGCCCGCCCCCGATATGCCGATGAACATCACTGTCGCCGGACTCTGTCCGTAGCGGGCTGCACGCTCCTCGCGGGTGACGTGCACGGTGCTGCTCGTGGCATCGGTGTGCGCCGCTGAATGAGAGGCATCTACTGAGATCATGCCTGCCCCGATAGTCGCATTGCTGAGACGGTCGATGACGATTAGTGCGCCTGTACTGCGATTAGCGGAGTAATTGTCGATGCACACCAGTTGATCCACTTCCACTTCACAGACACCGATACTGTTCAACTCAAGGGTCGGGGCAGGGCGTTTCTCCAGCGTGTTGACGTCGATCTGATGTTTCAGGGTCTTTACTGTGCCCATTACGGTCTTGGTGCCCAGCTTGAAGTCATACATTTTGCCGGGCAGCATGGGCTGCTCAGCCATCCACACAATAGTGGCGCGGAAGCGTTCAGTCACCACTGGGTAATTATCGCTGTGGACGATCATGTCGCCACGGCTGATATCGATCTCGTCTTCCAGCGTCAGTGTCACCGCCATGTCGGTATAGGCCGACTCCAGCTCCTCGTCATAAGTGACAATCGACTTCACGCGACTCTTCTTCTGAGAGGGCAGCACGACGATCTCGTCGCCCTTGCGCACTATTCCGGACGCAACGGTGCCACAGAAGCCGCGGAAATTAAGGTTGGGGCGGTTGACGTACTGAACCGGGAAGCGCAGGTCCTTCAAGTTACGATCTTTGGCTATTTCTACCGTCTCGAATAGCGACATCAGCGTCTGACCTTGGTACCAAGGCATGTGCGCGCTTGGGTTGACGACGTTGTCACCGTCGAGCGCCGACATTGGTATAAAGTGAAAATCGGCCTTGGTCAGACCTTTGGCAAAGCTCAGATAATCGGCTTTGATGCGCTCGAAAGTCGCTTCGCTGTAGCCAACCAGATCCATCTTGTTGATGGCGACCACCAGATGCCTGATGCCAAGCAATGACGTGATGAAGCTGTGTCGACGCGTCTGCACCTGCACGCCATGGCGGGCGTCGATGAGGATGACCGCCAGGTCGCATGTGGATGCGCCGGTTGCCATGTTGCGCGTGTATTGCTCGTGTCCAGGGGTGTCGGCAATGATGAATTTGCGTCGGGCAGTAGAGAAATACCTGTACGCGACATCAATCGTGATGCCCTGCTCCCGTTCTGCCTGCAGACCATCCACCAGCAGTGCCAGATCAAGTCCGCCGCCGGTAGTGCCCGATTTGACGCTGTCAGCCTTGATGGCGCTCAGCTGATCTTCGTAGATCATCTTGGAATCGTGCAGGAGCCTGCCGATCAGCGTGCTCTTGCCATCATCGACGCTGCCGCAGGTCAGCAGGCGCAGCAGCTCCTTGCGTTCGTGCTGAGCCAGATAGGCGTTGATGTCCGTGCTGATGAGATCCGATTGATGCGACATAGTGATTGAACCTGGTTGATCTTTTTCATGACTGAATTCGATTGTGTTCCGACGCGACGTGCGCGATCAGAAATACCCTTTGCGCTTCTTGTCTTCCATCGAGCCGGCCTTGTCGCTGTCAATCAGACGACCCTGGCGCTCGGAGGTGGTAGTGAGCAGCATCTCCTGGATGATTTCGGGCAGTGTGGTCGCCGATGATTCGACGGCACCTGTCAGGGGATAGCAGCCCAGAGTGCGGAAGCGCACCATTTTATTGACGGCTTTCTTTCGCAGTTGCTCCGGCATGCGGTCATCGTCGACCATAATATCTACGCCATCCATTGAGACCACCGGGCGCTCCTTGGCGAAGTAGAGCGGCACAATTTCGATGTCGTTCAGGAAGATGTACTGCCAGATATCGAGCTCTGTCCAATTGGAAAGCGGGAACACTCGGATACTCTCGCCCTTGTTAACCTTGCAGTTATAGATATTCCAAAGTTCGGGGCGCTGGTTCTTGGGATCCCAGCCATGGTTCTTGTCGCGAAATGAGAAGACACGTTCCTTGGCGCGGGACTTTTCTTCGTCACGGCGGGCGCCTCCGAATGCTGCATCGAATTTGTATTTGCTCAGTGCCTGACGCAGCGACTGTGTCTTCATCACGTCGGTGTGTTTTTCACTGCCGTGAGTGAATGGACCAATACCATTGTTGATCCCTTCCTGATTGATGTGGACGATCAGATCCAGTCCGAGTTTCTTCACCTGCTTGTCGCGGAAATCGATCATCTCCTTGAACTTCCAGGTGGTATCGACGTGCATCAGCGGGAACGGAGGCTTGCCCGGATAGAACGCTTTCATTGCGAGATGAAGCATGACGGCTGAGTCTTTGCCGATGGAGTACAGCATCACCGGGTTGTCAAACTCCGCTGCTACCTCGCGAATGATATGAATGCTCTCAGCTTCGAGTTGTTTCAGATGCGTCAGATTGTAGTCAGTCATGCTTGTTCACTTTGTTGTGTTGGGTCCCCTGAGCTCGCAGGTTAGGAGGCTGGGGAGATTATCATTTTAATGGATGTAGTTCGAAGATGCTTAATTGGCGCGGCTACAGATAATCCTTGTCCGATTCTCTCGGCTTCTCCAGTCCGAAGCCTTCTGAAAGCGCGCCACTTTTGCCGGCAGCTTGCCTGGGAGCATAATCCTTGGGAGGCTGTATATCGGCAGAATCATTGCTCAATTCCGAAGCGCCAAAACCGCCCTCTCTGGAGGCGGGCAAAAGTTTGTTAGCCACTTCTCCAGTGCAGAGATCTTGCGCACCACTTGCAAGGTGCTGGTATACATCCCGGTAGCTGTCGGTCATCTGTTGTACAAGTTCGGCGGTCACGTTGAAATGGTCGCTCACTTCGTCCTTGTAGCGCGCATGGGTGCGCTCCAGATCCTGGAGGCTCTTTTCAAGCTCCGCTATTCTGGTGGGATTGGTGTTCGTCCGGCCTGCCAGCACAAAACCGATGGCAGCGCCGGCTGCCAGACAAACAATAGCGGTCAGCCATAACATAGCAATACTTTGCCTCTTGTTCGTAAGCTCGCTGAAAAGCGTGCCAGATAGTCAGGGAGCGCAAGTATAGCCTGAAATGCCCTTGGCGAGAGCAACAAAATCCAACACCAGCTCGCGTCAGGGGCTGGTCTGTGGCAGGTGAAAGCACTGATTTGGCTGGTCCCTGGTGACCATCTTGCCTTAGAATGCGCAGCCTTCCAGCGGGTGGGGTGCTTTGCAATGTCCAAGCCGTACGACTCTTACTCTCCGTGTTTCATGAATGAACGATGCCTTAAATGACGCCTCTTGAACGTTACCAATTGGATGTTGCGGCTGGGGTCATAACGGCTGATCCTGCGCAGGAGCAGGCTGTCAGACACTTCCAGCGCTTATATGATGATTTGATGCGTGTCCCGGCGCGTCCACGTAGCGCCTTGGCCAACGCCTGGCAGCGGCTGGTAAGGGCAGAGCAGCGTGCCGACGGATCGAGAATTAAAGGCCTGTACCTGTATGGCGGTGTTGGCCGAGGGAAGACCTATCTGATGGATGTGTTTTACGAGAGCCTGCCTTTCCAGAGCAAGATGCGAACGCACTTTCACCGCTTCATGCAAAGGGTACATAGCGAATTGAGTCTGCTCAAGCAGCAGAAAAATCCTCTGGAAAGCGTTGCCCGCAAGATATCATCTGAAGCCCGAGTAATATGTTTTGACGAATTTTTCGTGTCGGATATTGGAGATGCCATGATTCTGGGGGGTTTGCTGACCCATTTGCTGAACGATGGCGTGACTATGGTCACCACGTCGAACATCCAGCCAGACTTCTTGTATGAGAACGGATTGCAGCGGGAGCGCTTCCTGCCCGCGATTGCGCTGCTGAAGCGAGATACGGATGTTATTGAGCTGGATGGGGGAGTCGACTATCGATTACGCAGTCTGCAGCAGGCCAGAATCTATCATAGCCCGTTAGGGGTGGAATCCGACAAGGAGCTCGCTGGCAGCTTCCGGAGGCTGGTTCCAGAGCATGCTGTGATTCAGGCTGGCGAAATTATTGAAGTGCTGAAGAGGCCCATCACTTCTCGGAAGAGTGCCGATGATGTGATCTGGTTCGACTTTGTCGAGTTGTGCGGTGGTCCGCGCAGCGCCAACGATTACATAGAGCTTGCCAAAGTGTATCAGACTATTCTGCTCAGCAACGTCCCGCAGTTGACGGCTGAGACCGACGATATGGCAAGGCGCTTTGTGAGTCTTGTTGACGAGCTTTATGATCGCAACGTCAAACTGATCATCTCTGCGGAAGTGCCACTGTTGCAATTGTATGTGGGCAGCAGTCTGGCATTTGTGTTCGAGCGCACAAGCAGTCGTCTCCTGGAAATGCAATCGCATGACTATCTCGCCCGTGAGCACAGAGCCTGACTGCCTCCTGTTCGCGCGTGGGTAAACACGTTGCAGCGTATGGGTCCGCACTGTTTATGGCTATTTAGTGCTTGAATAATTAAAGTTGCTTCGGTAGTATTCGCGCTCCTTGAAGACAATGCTCCTTTGGTGAAAGTAAATGAAGACCTTTATTGCGAAACCGCAGAATGTTGAACATAACTGGCTGTTGCTGGACGCCGAAGGGCTGACTCTGGGTCGTATGGCCGCTGAGATAGCCAGCCGTTTGCGCGGTAAGCACAAGCCTGAGTACACGCCGCACGTTGATACCGGTGACTACATCGTTGTTATCAATGCCGAGAAAGTGGCCGTAACCGGTAATAAAGTGAAAGACAAGATCTATCATTCCCACTCCGCTTTTCCAGGTGGTATGAAGAACATCGCTTTCGGCAAGCTGCTTGACAGAGCGCCTGAGCGCGTACTCAAGCTGGCGGTTAAGGGTATGTTGCCACGTACTCCTCTTGGCAGAGCCATGTTCAAGAAATTGAAGGTGTATGCGGGTACAGAGCACCCCCACACTGCACAACAACCGCAAACGCTGACACTGTAAAGAGGTTCACTGAATAGCCATGTCTACGACACAATATTACGGTACGGGTCGACGCAAAACAGCTACTGCCCGAGTATTCCTGACCAAGGGAACTGGTACTATCTCTATCAACAAGCGAACTCTGGATCACTTCTTTGGTCGTGAAGTTGCTCGCATGGTGGTTCTGCAGCCTCTCGAGCTGGTTGATCTGAAAGATAAATTCGATGTAACCGTGACCGTGAAAGGTGGCGGTAGCTTCGGGCAGGCCGGTGCGATCCGTCACGGTATTACCCGCGCCTTGATGGAATATGATGGCGAGCTGCGTCCGACTCTGCGGAAAGCCGGATTTGTGACTCGTGACGCGCGTGCTGTCGAGAGAAAGAAGGTTGGTCTGCGCAAGGCGCGCAAGAGACCACAGTTCTCCAAGCGTTAATTTCGCTGACTGCTCAAGCTGTGAAGATAATCGCGGTGGTGCTGCAAGGGCTGCCACCGCAATTAAAAGAATTTATAAAAGCGCTTTTGCCAATCTGGTGAAGCGCTTTTTTTTTAGAAAATAAAAAAAATTCCCCCACTTAAATCAAGCTGTTGCCCCTGTATCAAGAAGGGCTATGCTTGAAAAAATGGGAGAAATTCACTACCATTCGCGCAATTTGTGAGACCGCTGCATTTCGAGGGGTCAAGTGCCTCTCGTTTCCAAATTTCTAATCTGGATTCTCGCCTCGTTATCGCTGGCGAGGGTTCTTAACATTACCAATGCTCAGGAGATAACACGGTGAGTGAAGACGGTACTGATTCTGGCCGCAGACGATTTTTATTGGGGTCTACCTCGGTAGTAGGGGTTGCCGGAGTAGTGGGCGCCGTGGTGCCTTTCGTTGGCTCTTGGAGTCCGAGTGCCAAGGCCCGGGCTGCAGGCGCTGCTGTCAGAATTGACATCAGTCAGGTCGAAGAGGGAGCCATCATGGGCCCGATTCCTGCCTGGCGCGGCAGACCCATATTTATTGTACGACGAACAGCGGAGGCGCTGGCTGCGCTCCCTGAAGTGGCAGAACGCCTGCAGGATCCGGATTCGACTCAGCCGGAACAGCCCGAATATGCGACAAATGCTCACCGATCACGCGAGCCCGAGATCCTGGTTCTGGTCGGACTGTGTCCGCACTTATTCTGCTCCCCTACTCCGCACATTGAACTGCGTGCCGAGCCGTTCGACGAAAATTGGAAAGGCGGATTCTTCTGCCCTTGCCACGGTTCTCGTTTCGATTTGGCTGGCAGAGTTTTCCAGGGCTCTCCTGCTTCACGCAACATGCAAGTGCCGCCCTATTATTACGAGTCAGAGACTGTTCTGGTAATTGGTGAAGATGGGGTGAGTGCATAATGAGTACATCGAACAAGAGTGGCTGGATCGTCTCTTCACTGGCAGGTCTGCGAGATTGGACCAATGATCGTCTGCCGATTGTTGCCGCCTGGGAGCGGCACATGAGCAAGTACTACGCGCCCAAGAACTTCAATTTCTGGTATTTCTTCGGGGTGCTGTCACTGGTTGTGCTGGTCATGCAGTTGCTGACTGGTGTCTGGCTCACCATGAATTACACCAACAGCGCCGAAGCGGCGTTTGCTTCTATCGAATACATCATGCGAGACGTGGAATGGGGCTGGTTGCTGCGCTACCTGCACTCAACTGGAGCGTCCGCGTTCTTCATCGTCGTTTATCTGCACATGTTCCGCGGACTGATGTACGGTTCCTACCAGAAGCCCAGGGAGTTGGTTTGGGTATTCGGCATGGCAATTTACCTGGTGCTGGTGATCGAAGGCTTCATGGGTTATGTATTGCCATGGGGTCAGATGTCCTACTGGGGCGCCAACGTGATTGTTTCGCTGGTCGGAGCGATCCCTGTAATAGGTGAGGATCTGCTGGTCTGGGTGCGTGGTGACTATCTGATCTCCGGCGCCACCTTGAACCGCTTCTTCGCGCTACATGTTGTCGCACTGCCGATCGTTCTTCTGGCTCTCGTGGTCTTGCACCTGCTGGCACTGCATGAAGTGGGTTCAAACAATCCGGACGGAATTGACATCAAGAAAAACAAAGGTCCTGATGGCATACCGCTTGATGGTATTCCTTTCCATCCTTACTACACGGTTCACGACCTGGTTGGCATCACAGTGTTCCTGTTCGTGTTCTGCTTCATCGTGTTCTTCGTTCCCGAGATGGGCGGCTATTTCCTTGAGCATGCCAACTTCCAGGAAGCCAACCCACTGCTGACGCCTGCGCATGTACCGCCAGTCTGGTACTACACGCCGTTCTACTCCATGCTGCGTGCCGTTACTGTGCCATTGCTCGGTATCGATGCGAAATTCTGGGGTCTGATTGTCATGTTTGGCGCCATCGCGATTCTGTTCGTGGTGCCTTGGCTTGATCGCAGCCCGGTCAGGTCGATGCGTTACAAAGGCTGGGGAAGCCGCATTGCTTTGTTGGCATTCGTAGTCAGTTTCCTGATCCTTGGTGTGCTGGGCACAATGTCTGTCAGTCCTGCACGTACTGCACTGGCGCAGGTCATGACCGTGGTGTACTTCGGTTTCTTCTTCCTGATGCCCTGGTACACGGCAAAGGAAAAAACTCACCCGGAGCCCGCCCGAGTTACTGGCCGATGGATTACCTGGAAGCAGATTATCATTACGCTGGCTCTGCTTGCAGCACTGGTAGTATTGCCTCTGAAGGCTGTCGGTGCAGAGGCCACTGTCGAGCTTGATCACGTCGAATTAGATGTGGCTGATCAGGGATCGCTGCAGAATGGTTTCAAGTACTACATGAATTACTGTGTTGGTTGCCATTCTCTGCAGTATGCCCGTTATGAGCGCACTGCAAATGACCTGGGTATTCCTGCTGATATGGTTCTGGAAAACATCATATTCAGCGATCACCAGATCGGTGACCTGATGGATAACGCCATGTCCGTCGACAATGCCAAGAACTGGTTCGGTGCGCTGCCTCCTGACTTGACCTTGATTGCTCGCGTACGCAGCCCTGATTGGCTCTACACATACCTGCGTTCCTTCTATGCCGATTCCTCGCGTCCATGGGGTGTCAACAACACTGTGTTCCCGAACGTGGGCATGCCGAACGTGATGCATGAGCTGCAGGGCGATGTTGTGTGTGAAGGAGAGGCGGGCCACTGTGAGCCGAGTCATGTGGCTGGTACCGGTTCCATGGCGCCTGAAGAGTTCGATGCGACGGTTGCCGATCTAGTGAACTTTCTGTACTACATTGGCGAACCAGTGCGAGCACAACGTGAACGTCTGGGCTTCTATGTTCTGGGTTTCCTGGCAATTCTGTTTGTGTTCACGACGTTGCTGAATCGCGAGTACTGGAAAAAGATCCACTAGTCTGCGGTTGGTAAAAGTCAGCAAATCCGAAAATTGAGGTTGAGAGTATGGGTGTGGTCGCTAAACGTTCTTCAATGACGTTCTATTCTGATGGTGCCAGTCAGTACAGTCATCGCGTCAGAATAGTCTTGGCCGAGAAGGGTGTCACCGTGGAAACTATCGACGTTGACCCCGATCGAAAGCCTGAGGACCTCGCGTCTCTCAACCCATACAACAGCCTGCCTACTCTGGTGGATCGTGATCTGGTGCTCTATGAAGCCAACATCATGATGGAATACCTGGATGAGCGCTTTCCTCATCCTCCACTGTTTCCGGTATATCCAGTTGCCAGAGCGCAGAGTCGTCTGTGGATGTTTCGCATCCAGCGTGACTGGTGTGCTCTGGTCGACTTCATTATGGCAGGGAAGGGCAGTCCGGCGGAGCTGGACAAGGCGCGCAAGGAACTCAGGGAGAGCTTGACATCAATTGCGCCGATATTTTCTGAAAAGCCTTACTTCATGAGCGACGAATTCACCATCGTGGATTGCTGCGTGACGCCTATTCTTTGGCGCCTTCCGGCGATGGGTATCGAGCTGTCTGACTCCAAAGCTCTACAACCGCTGCTTGAGTATCGTGCGCGCCTGTTCACGCGCGATTCCGTCCGAGCAAGTCTGTCCGAGCAGGAAAGAGAAATGGTCTGATACAGTGCCATGCGGGCCTTTATCAATTGTCCTGAAGTCTGATGCTGGTGTCTGCTGGATGCCAGCATGATGGCCCGGTCTCCCGCAGGTGATCATCCAGGTTGGTGCACAGTATGACCATGACATCCAGTCGTCCCTATATTCTGCGGGCACTCTATGAGTGGATCGTGGAAAATGGTTGTACTCCCTACATTCTTGTCAACGCTTTCGGGCCTGGCGTAAGAGTGCCGCAGGAGCATGTCAAGGACGGGCAGATCATTCTCAATATATCGCCCTCCGCCGTGCATGGATTGCGAATTATGGATGAGGCGATCGATTTCAGTGGCCGCTTTGCCGGGATCCCGACGCCAGTCTATGTTCCGGTGGGATCGGTGCTGGGGATCTATGCCCGTGAGAACGGACAAGGGATGGTCTTCGAGCAGGAAAAGCCGCAGCCCCAACCGCCGACACCTGCTGCCCCGCAACCTATTGGATCGGGTAGAAAGCCTAGTTCCAAAGAGGCTGCGAAACGTCCGTCTCTGCGTGTGGTCAAGTAAGCCCCTCGCAGCTTATCTTTAGATGTAGTCGAACACTTTTACAACCTTGGTTACCCCGGCCACATTACGAGCCAGCACAGCAGCCCTGTCTCCTTCTGCTTGAGAGATCATGCCCATCAGATAAACGGTACCATTCTCGGTAATCACGCGAATTTTACTCGCTGGGACGTCCTTGTTGGCAGCCATCTGGGTGCGGACCTTCGTACTGATCCAGCTGTCATTGGTGCGTGACAACATAGTGGTCTTGCCCGCAACTTCCAATTCGTTGTGAACACGGCGTATCTGGGCGCTGGCCTCAGCCGCAATCTGCCCCGCGCGAACCTTTAGCGCTTCAGACTGTACCTGCCCTACCAGCAGCACTACGCCGTTGTGACTGACCACGTTGAAGTGGCTGTCCCGGAAAGCAGGTTCCATGGTTTTCATGTTCACCGTGACCTTGGTTTCGATCGATTCATCCTCGATGATCGTTCCTGCAGTTCGCACGCCCGGATCTTCCTGAATCCCGTTTTCGTCTGTCGTGGCTACCAGAACAGAAGTACACCCGGTACTCGCAAGCAACAGGGCCAAGGCTATCAAACGATACATTTTCACGATTCTTCCTCTCCAAAAATTTGAATGTCTATCAAATCACACAGGCTGTGCAAAATCAGCAGGTGAACCTCCTGAATTCTCGCGACCGACTGTGCCGGTACACGAATCTCGACATCACCCTCATTGAGTAACTCAGCCATATCTCCGCCATCTCTGCCTGTCAGTGCAACCACGCTCACTCCCCGATCATGGCTGGCTCTAATGGCCTCAGACGCGTTTCTCGAATTGCCGCTGGCAGAGATCGTCACCAGTACATCACCCTCTTGCGCCAGCACTCTGAGTTGCTTCGAAAACACTTCTCTGTAGGTGTAATCGTTGGCGATGGCCGTCATTGTCTGGCTGTCGGCATTCAGCGCGATGGCGGGCAGCCCTGGCCGCTCACGCTCGTACCGAGTGAGCAGCGTTGATGCAAAATACTGGGCAAGCCCACCCGACCCCGCTGTACCGCAGCACAGTACTTTTCTGTCTTGCAGCAGGGCGCTGGTTATGAGTTCACTCGCTCTGACGATGTGCGGCGCCAAAACGGTCGCGGCGCCTTGCTTGGTTGCAATGCTGTGATTGAAATGCTGGGTCACGCGTTGCTGAAAATCCATAGTGACTGGCCGTATGCCTGCTGAAACTGGCGGCCAGTTTACTTTAATTTTCTGAACTGTACATGAATCAGCGCACGAATAGGGAGGAAACCTGTAGCGTCTGCCGGCATGGCTCATTCAAGCTGAAAGGCCCCCTGAATCCAATCGAATTGCAGAGATTGACCGGATTTTCCCGGGGAAATTCCCAGGATGTCGAAGCGACATGGAATGCGATTGGTCAGATGCAGAGACTTCAGATAGCACTGCGCTGTTCGCCACAGTTTGCGCTGTTTGCGGTAGTCGACGCTTTCGACGGCGCTGCCGAACCTGCTGGAGCGGCGGTAGCGCACTTCTACAAACACGAGCTCCCCGGCGGCGCGCATGATCAAGTCGATTTCACCGAGCTTATTCTGATAGTTCATGCATATAAGCTGCAGCCCCTGTTCGGTGAGGTAGCGGGCAGCGATCTTTTCCTGTTGTTCGCCAAAGGCGCGAGGACTTTGCTGAGCGTCGGTCATCAGTTCACTTCCGTTGTGAGTCTGAGGAAAACGTACTGCTGATGAGTATAGCAGTGGAGAGGATATTCAGCGTGGCAGGACGCTGGCTGTTCCGTTGACGATCACGGCGTTGCTGAGTTCCCGGCGGATACCGCCGTCGGGTTTGATAGTCAGCAGCCCTGTCGCCCCGCTTACGCGCGTATAAGGGAACTGCCGCAATTGCTCCAGGCGCAGATAGAGTCTGAAACTGTCGACGCCCATGGCTCGCAAGCGCTGGATTGGTCCAGAGGCCGCTGTCCAGGTTGCCAACGCGCTTTGTCGAAGCGGGTCACTATCCTCCAATATCCACGGAACGTCATTGAAAATGATACCGTTCAGGTCGCGGTTTGCAGCCGGGCTGCTGCCGCCATCATAAATGGAAGGCATAGCGTAGACCGGGACGTCGCCAGCGAAATGGAACGACAGAGTTGGTTTGATTTGACGTCCTTCTGCTGGATTCGCCAGCAGGAATATGAAATCGACGTCCTGTCTTCTTCTGGGCACAAACTGCACAGTGCTGCGCGGGATCAGATTTCTGATGCTGGCAGCGCGACCCTCACTGGTATCGATATTGAAAAGCCGTTTGATGATTGGGGAGTATTCGTTCTCACCACCAAAGGTGTCGATAGAAACGATACGGCCGCCAAGCGCGGTCCAGTAGTTGATGAAGGTATCCTGGATTCGTTGATAGTCCTCGCCCGTTGGCGTCAGGACTGCCGCATTGCGGTGCCCTTCCTTCCAAGCGCTGTCAGCTGCCTGCATGATTTCATCTTCCGGTGCCAGTCCGAACTGGAATAGGCCGGCCGGTGTGCCGCCGCCAACATCACCATAGTTCAGTGCGAGCGTGGGAACGGGCATTGGCTCAGTGGAGCGTTGCATGCGCCGCACGGCATCCTTGAGCAAAGGTCCGATAATCATGTCGACACCATCCTGCACAGCCTGGTCGTAGAGCTCCAGAGCATCTGAGCGGAAGCTGGTGTCATAGATACGGACCTGAGGCACATCGTGGCCCCTGGAGATTGCATCATAGTAGGCACTGAGAAAGCCTTCGCTGATCGCCTTGCCCAGCGGCTCCTGTGTCGGCAGAACCAGCGCAATCTCACGTGGTCGTTGTTCCCATAGATCGTAAATGATGCTCAGGCCATCAGGCAGACGTGCCGACGCGCGGTGTTGCGTCCAGGTGTTGCGCCATTGGTCGATGGCGCTCATCTGAGTCTGCAGGTTGTACTGGTTGGAGCTGACCAGGCGCAGCAATTCAAGCCAGCCGCGCAGTTCATAGGAGTCGACATTGTTGCCTGCAATGCTCAGCGTGCCAGCGGGAGCGCTCGACAGGACCTCCCATATGGCATTGTTGTTGGTGTGAAGGAGATCGCCTTCCAGTTGTGATGAGAGTTGAATTCTCTCCCGTACAGCTGCCAGGTACTGACCCTCCTGAAACAGAGCGTCTGCGCGCAATTGACGCAACACGAGCTGCTGCTCCTGGGGAAGATTGCTCAGGGGCTCCAGCGGCGAAGAGTTCAATATCTGCAAGGCTGCAGCGGAATCGTTGCCCTCGAGAGCCAGAGAGGCTCGTGCAAATGCGTATCTTATCTGGAGCGTGAGCGGAAGAGAGGCGATCTCCTGCAGTTCGTTCAACGCCCTGTCGGCTTCATCCAGTCGATCAGCTTCCATCAGCAGTTCAACGGCATCCAGCAGATAATCTTCTGCGTCCGGAGAGGGGCTGCTGCGTGCCAGCGACAGCAGTGCATCGATTGGGTTCACTGGCGCTGATGGAGTTGCCCGCTCTAGTGCTGCAGGCACAGGCTCCTGCTGCGGAGCGGTGCCTGAGCAGGAGGCAAGCACAAGCAGCAGCAGAAAGGGGGCTGCGCGTCGAGGGGAAGATGACAGAACCCGGAGTGTCATGGTAGTGCTTTGGAGGGAGCGATTGGCGAACATTGGAAGGCATGACGCAGCGATATGATCGGGCTGAGAAGCTTATTACAGATACCTGGCACGAGCAACACGGCCTGCGAGCATGCGCACCATCCGGTCGGTGTGTATACTGCCGCCACGTTCGAAGGTCGGTTCGCCAATTGCGGCGACAGGTTCCAACGGCAGTTTCAGTCAGCAGTTTTTTATGAGGAGTGCCCATACTCATGTCGGAAAGTATCCAGCCCTCGGCGGCACTTTACATCGTCGCCACTCCGATCGGGAATCTGGCCGATATCACGGGGCGAGCAATAGAAGTGCTGAAGTCCGTGGATCTGATTGCCGCTGAGGATACTCGTCACAGTGGACGTCTGCTGCAGCATTTCGGCATTGGCACCAGAATGATGTCGTATCATGACTTCAGCGAAGACAGTCGGGTCGAGAGCCTTCTTCAAAAGCTGTCGAGCGGATTGTCTGTGGCACTGATCTCCGATGCAGGGACGCCGCTGATCTCCGATCCGGGCTACCGTCTGGTCGTGCGAGCACGTGCAGCTGGCATTACGGTAGTACCCGTGCCGGGCGTATGCGCATTGACGACTGCTCTCAGCGTAGCAGGCCTGCCGAGCGATCGTTTCGTATTCGAGGGGTTTGTCCCTGCCAGGCGAACGGCGAGGGTCAAGCAGTTTGAAGAATGGCTGGCTGAGAGCAGGACGTTGATTTTCTACGAGTCTCCCCACCGCATCCTGGAATGTGTGGAAGACCTTCTGGCGGTGTTTGGTCCGGACCGTCACGTTGTGTTATGCAGGGAGTTGACCAAGACCTTTGAGACAATCCATGGCGATACCTTGGGCAACCTGCTGCCCTGGATGCAGAGCGACAGCAATCAACAGCGCGGTGAGTTCGTTGTCCTGATCAAAGGTGCCGAGGTGGTGCAGAGCGAGGAGGTCAGTGCCGAGGCGTTGCGAGTACTGGAGATTCTGCTTGAGGAACTTTCAGTGAAGCAGGCGGCCTCTCTGGCCGCCCGCATTACCGGCGTGAAGAAAAATCTTCTCTATCAACGGGCTCTATTGGCGGACAAGGCTTGAGGTCAAGGCTTCTTGACCCACTGGCCTGGGCTGGCCTCGACAAAATTACCGGGGCGGGTGTTCTCGAGCGCCCGCGTGAAGGCCAGTTTGGCAACATCTGCTACGGCGATGCCGTTCTCTCTGCCAATTTCCTCATAACGTGTGCGTCGCTGCGCGTTGACACTCTCTACTAGAGCAGCTACGTCGGCAGGCACGTTGCCCTGCACCAGTCCGATATAACCATCCTGCTTCTCGCCGATCTGACCTGCCGCTTTCGCTTCATCGAGTGTGGCCGCAAACGCGCTGCTCACACCGAGAAGCATCAGCAACAGACCGAAGCTGAAAATCTTTCCGAATTTCTTTGCCAATCTCATGATCTTGTCTCCGCTTAGAATAAATCACTGTCTTCGTCGAACATGTTGTCCAGTTCACGCTCTACCTTCACTCTTATCTCATGTTCGATGCGAACATTGAGGTTGATGGTGATGGGTTCGTTAGGCATTGCAACCTGCACAGTGGGTGTGCAGGCAATGAGCCCGGTCAGGAGCGTGAACGCGAAGGTAATGAGTCTGATCTGCATAGTGTTCTCAATTGTCTTTGTCAAAGGAGCTGACTACCAATCGGCGGAGCCGGTTTCCTGTTTACCATGGCTGCACTATAACAGACCAAACTTAATCCGGACTGAATTTCACTTTGCTTCGGCAACTTCCGGGCGGCGTGAGGTGCGATTAGCCAAACATGAAATGCTCAGCGGTTCTGCAGCGCCCTTTCCAGAGAATCGGTGATCGAGCGGCTCGATTGCAGGCTTTGCAGCAGCGAGGGAATGTTGTCACTGATGTTGAGGTTCAGATTGATGCGCTGGCCTTGATTCATGTCCGGATTGGCGCCCTGCAGACGCACTGCCAGATTGAGATCTCCGCTGGGAAGGTAATTCACGTCAGCATCCAGGCGGTCGTACTGATAGTTGCTCAGCGCCTGATTGACGAGGTCCAGTGCTGCGTTGCCGCTGGACCCTGGGCTTGCCGGCTGATAGCGGATGCTGCCCCCTGGAGCCTCCACGTGCAGTGTTCCCTCTGCCACTGAGACAGTGCTGCCAGAGATGCTCACAGGCACGTTCCCGCTGATGATGCCGCTGGCCTGCACGCCCTCATAGGCGCCCATGTCGAGCAGTGCGCTCAGATCGATGCGCTCCAGCACCATTGTGAAGGTGTTCTCCGCTGCCGCCCAGTTGTAAGCGACGCCCTCTGAGCGTAGTGCGCCGTTGAAGATTGTGGCCTGCAAGTCGTGCAGGTCGAGCGTCTTCCTGCGGGTATCGACGCTGTAATTGAAAGAGATGTTCTCCACGGGCAGACCGGGGTTCACGCTGGCTATGCGGCCCGACAACGCCTGCTCGCTGACAAAGTCGCCTGAGTCCAGGAGTTCGCCGCTGATGTCTGTGGAGAAATCGACCACAGTCGTGTTTGCGTAGAAGCCGCTAAGCCGGTCGACATTGAGCTGGACAGGGCCAGACACCTGTATGCCACTGCTGTCATTCATTTGCACAGCGATATCGGCACTTGCTGCAACGCTGCCGGCAACGACATCGGCCTCAGCAGGGAGATCGAGAAACAGATGCGCGAAGGTTTGTTGGCCTGGGCCGAATTGGAGGCGTGGAATTTCCACATGAATTTGCGCAGTGGTGGTGATCAGATCCGCATTGCCATCGACTGCGAGGATGTCTCGGTCGGCTATGCGGAGGCGCCCATTGACATTCAGGTTGTTGTTGCTGAGTGCCAGGAGGGCGCTGATTTCAGGTTTGCGTAATTGGAATGGGAGCGGGTCGCTCCCCAAAGATCGCGCATCGAGTTGCACGCTGAGCTCTGGAGTTGTGTCGGGCGGGCCTGGCCAGCGGCCCCGCAGAGCGCTGGCCTTGATGGCAGCGTGCCCACTGTTTGCGCCAAGACTGATCACTGGCAGAAAGAGTTCTACGCCAGTACTTTCCAGAATGGCATTACCAAGCTCATCGGTGCCGATGGTTAGCGATTCCTGTATCAACAGATTGGCTTGCTCAAGGGTAAGGTCAGGCCCACGTATGCGCGTTGCACCGATGCGTGAACCCTGCTCCAGCGTGACTTCGATCGTGGTGCCGTCGAGTGCGATTACCATACTGCTGTTGGCACTGATATCCGCCAAGGCAAAGTTCTCATAGGTGAAAGTGGGCAGGTTCAGCGCGGTAGAAAGCTGGATGGCGCAGCGCAGTGGCAGAGTGCAGTCTCCCGATACCTGCGTGATCTCGAGAGATGCGACATGCGCCGTCGAGCCTTTCTGGAACGTCGCATCCACAGTCTGGTCAGCCGTTTCGAAAGTCATGGTGGTGCCCTGTGATGCATAGGCTCCGGAAATGGTGAGCGCGTCGGTGGCATGCCATTGAATGCTTGTCTGGCTCCCTGTTGCTGGCATTGCTATTGTGCCTTGAGCACTCGACTCCGGGAGCAGAGTCAGCGTCAGGGCGAGAGTCTGGTCCTCAGACGGCAATGTTCGTCCTTGTGCAGATCCGGAAAAATACACGGCCCCTTCGAGGCTGCTTATCGACTCAGGCAGTAGCTGCAGGCGCCTCAGCAAGCGTCCTCCGGTGCCCAGTTGCAGTGAGCCATTGCTGTCGGCCAGTATCTCCCCAGCGTTTTCGCTGACTGTAAATTCACCGTCGAAGACGCGCTCCTCATTGCTCGCGATGGTCAGGCTGCCTGTAATGGTTTGCGTGGGGAAGTGATGTGATGCCAGCTGATCCTCGGGAATGAAGTAGCTGGAGACAAATTCATCGTCATGCCAGTTGATCAGCAGATCGAGGCTGAGGTCGTCTTGACGGAGTCTGGCGGCAACCTCGCGACTGTTGCGCGACACATTGAACGTGGCGTCCTTGATGATGTCCGTCACCGCTAAGCGATCGATATTCAACGTTCTCAGAGGGAGGGACTGCAAAGTCGCGAGCACTTGCGTGAAGTTGATTGCAGCGCCTGTATCCGGTTTGGCGCGGGTCTGTGCTGTGGGAAAATTGAGAGTCAGTTCCTCAATGTCTATTGTTTCTAACTGGCCTTTCAATAACTCCATGAGACTGAAGGTGACAGTCAGGTTGTCCACGGTGCTAACTTCTGCGGCGCTTTTTTTTTGGTCGCTATCGACGAATACAAAGTTGATGTTCTGCGCGCTGAGATCTTCGCGTCTGAAACGCAAGCCCTCGATAGAGCGCAATTCCACTCCGACTGGCGCCAGGAATGGATTGGCGATGCGAACAAGTAGAGAGCTTGCAAAGAAAAACAGCAGGGCTCCGACTAGCAGACCGAGCGTGATGACGCCGACTATCAATCGGCTCAGTGTGCTCAAAGGTTTTCTGGAAGTGCTCGGCGTGCTCATGCGGTTTGGTGTCGGTATCCTGCTTCGTTGTTTGAATCAGTGTGCCACAGCGGTTTTTCCATTGACAGCATGGGCGCCAGCGCTGGCGGCGGAGCGTCCCGGTCGCTCACAAAGTGCTTGTATAAAGGTTTAAGCTCGCTTAACCTGCGCGCCGAGTCAGCTGGACAGTCGCTGCCAGGAATTCTTCATGAATCGCGCGAGCGACCAATGAGGTACCCGGTGGAGGAAAGTCCGGGCTCCACAGAGCAGAACGCCAGGTAACGCCTGGGAGGCGAGAGCCTACGGAAAGTGCAGCAGAGAGCAGACCGCCAACCCCGATGCAAATCGGGCGGTAAGGGTGAAAGGGTGCGGTAAGAGCGCACCGCGCGCCTGGCAACAGTGCGTGGCACGGCAAACCCCGTTCGGAGCAAGCCCAAATAGGGATCCTAGGGTGCGGCTCGCACTGGATTCGGGTAGGTTGCTCGAGGCCTGCAGTGATGCAGGTCCCAGATGAATGACTGTCCTAGACAGAACCCGGCTTACAGGCTGACTCAGTTTTTCCTCGCTTTATCCTTCTCCAAAAATCATCACACCCTGAAAACTCTTAACAAACTACTTTAATAGTTTTGTTTAGCGTTTTGATATTGCTGTTATTTCGCCCGAAACCCTCTCAGGCTCGCCTTCTCTTCCCCTCGTAACCTCGCGATTTATATACGCATTTTGCGCTGACCCCTCGTCAAAAACGGCAAATTCCCCTTGCGGATTGAATTTCGTATGTTAGAGTGTTGCTGAGTGGGAAAAGGTGGAAGATTCTGTAGAAAAGTGGGAAATCTAGGGTGAGCTGTCCCACAACAGACACGGTGATTCACAGGGGATCGGCAGGTGTTCAGAGGCGTCAACACAATTAGTCTGGATTCGAAGGGGCGACTGGCCATGCCGTCGCGCTATCGAGACCAATTGGTGAGTGAGTTTGGTGGGCGGCTGGTGGCTACGATTGATCCCATGGCCAAGTGCCTCCTGCTCTATCCCATTGATGTGTGGGACGAGATTCAGAAGAAGATTGAGGGGCTGTCGAGCTTCAATCCCGACACCAGGCGGTTTCAGCGCATGATGATCGGTTATGCAACGGACCTGGAGCTGGACGGCAGTGGACGAGTTCTGCTGCCCCAGGTGCTGCGCGCCCACGCGGAGTTGGACAAGCAGATTGCACTGGTTGGTCAGGGCAAGAAGCTTGAGCTTTGGAGTGAGGCGAACTGGGATGAACAGAGGACACTCTGGATGTCGCAACAGACTGTGGGGGGCGAGCTGCCGGCAGAGCTGCAAACACTCTCTCTGTAACGAGCTCGGGTTGACAGCAGAAAGTTGGCGACTCCAGCCCGTCCGGGCGTCACAAGACGCGACATGCACACAAACAATCTTCTGTTGATAAACCCGGGTGGAAAAATCGATGTCAGAACGATCGCAGCACGAGACGGTTCTGTTGGAAGCTGCGGTAGCCGCGCTGTTGGTGAGCGATACCGGATTTTATGTCGATGGCACATTCGGGCGCGGTGGTCACTCAAGACGAATTTTGCAGAGGTTGCAGCCACAGGGCCGGCTTCTGGCAATAGACAAAGATCCTGAGGCTATTCGGGTAGCGCGCGTCGAGCTGGGGACTGACGAGCGGTTCGAAGTGGTACAAGGATCATTTTCCCGTCTGGCGGAATTGGTTGCGGCAGCGGGGATGACGGGCGCGGTGAGTGGAGTTTTGCTGGATTTGGGAGTGTCTTCGCCGCAACTGGATGAGGCGCAGCGGGGTTTCAGTTTCAGTCAGGACGGGCCGTTGGATATGCGCATGAATCCTGAAGAGGGGCAGAGTGCTGCCCAGTGGCTCGCGTCTGCATCCGAAGAGGAAATTGCCGACGTCATCTATCGCTACGGAGAGGAGCGCTTCTCCCGTCGCATGGCCCGGGCGGTGGTTGAGCAGCGCAAGCTTCAGCCCATTACCACGACACTGCAACTCGCCGAGATCATCAAGCAGGCCAATCCCGCATGGGAAAAGCACAAGCATCCGGCAACCCGGGCATTTCAGGGAATTCGCATACACATCAATCGCGAGCTTGAGGATCTGCAGAGTGTGCTGAAACAAGCCCTCGATGTCTTGTGCATAGGTGGGAGGTTGGTAGTCATCAGCTTTCACTCGTTGGAGGACCGCATTGTGAAGCAGTTCATCAGCGAGCAGGCCAAGGGTGATGACTATCCGGTAGGGGTGCCGGTGCAATATGTGGATCTTAATCCGCGCATGAAGAAGATCGGTAAGCCAGTGAAGGCCGATGACGAGGAAGTGAATCTGAATCCTCGCTCACGCAGCGCCATCATGCGAGTAGCTGAAAAGATTTCCTGATAAGCAATACGTAATTGAATACCTGAAACCAGATCGCCAAGAAGATGCCCTGATCATGAGCACACCGACAGACAAGAAAAATGCAGGTCGTAGCGGCGCCAAGGCGCGCCAGGGTGAACAAGCCGTGTTCTCCTGGGCGGCAATATTCTCCGTGCGCACTCAGTTCATTCTTCTCCTGCTTCTTATACTTCTGGCAACCGGAGTCTCGGTTGTCTACACCACGTTCAAGAATCGCTACCTTCTCAACGAACTCCAGCAACTCAAGAATCAGCGCAATGAGCTGCAGGTTCAATGGGGGCAATTGTTGATTGAACAGAGCACCTTTAGTCTCGAGGCGCGGGTCGAACGCAAGGCCATCGACGAATTGCAGATGAAGGTGCCGGAGTTTGCCGAGATAGTCATGGTGCGCTATGACTGACAGAGATGCAGCTTACAAACCACTCACCTGGCGCCTTTACCTGATCTACGCGGTCATGGTCCTTTGCGTGTTCGCCGTAATGTGGAAGCTCACTACCTTGCATGTGCTGGAGAAGGACTTTCTGCAGGGGCAGGGGGATGCGCGGACAATCCGTACCGAGCCATTGTCTGCTCATCGCGGCATTATCACTGACCGCAACGGCGAACCGCTGGCAGTCAGTACTCCCGTGAAGTCCATCTGGGTGAACCCGAAGGAATTGTCGCAGGAGTTGCGCGACATCGAACTGTTGGCGACTGAGTTGCAACTTGAGCCGCAAACGCTGGCCACCAGCATCGCTGCGAATGCCGAGAAGGATTTCCTGTTTGTGAAGCGTCGCATGCCCCCGGCAGAAGCTGACCGCGTCCTGGCACTGCGTATTCAGGGTGTTTACGCCCGTCAGGAATACCAGCGTTACTATCCGCAAGGCGAAATTGCCGCGCATGTGGTTGGTTTCACGGACGTGGACGATCAGGGGCAGGAAGGGCTGGAGCTAGCTTACGATACATGGTTGCAGGGTGTGCCGGGGCGTCAGCAGGTCATGAAGGACCGTCGCGGTAGTATCATCAAGGAGCTCGATACAATCCAAACCGCGCAGCCAGGCAAAGACGTCGAGTTGAGTCTTGATTTCCGCATTCAGAATCTTGCCTACAAAGAACTGAAGGCGGAGACCGTGCTCAGGGGCGCCAAGTCAGCCTCTGTCGTGGTGATGGATGTGGCAACAGGGGAGGTGCTGGCCATGGCCAATCAGCCTTCTTATAACCCTAATAATCGTGGCTCCATCACGGATTTCAGCGCCTTGCGTAATCGTGCTGTTACCGATCTGATTGAGCCGGGCTCCACTGCGAAGGCCTTCACCATCGCCGCTGCTCTCGAATCCGGGTTGTTCACTCCCGAGACGCTGATCGACACCAACCCAGGACGCATGCGCGTTGGCAGAGACTGGGTCACCGACGCCACCACCAGAGATATCAATCACGGCATACTCACCGTGCAGGGCGTTATTACCAAGTCCAGCAACGTAGGAGCTTCCAAACTTGCGTTGGCAATCGGTCATGAACAGTTGCGTAACATGCTGGTGAAGGTCGGATTTGGTGTTGATACCGGAACCGGTTTTCCTGGTGAACGTGGTGGTGTGTTACCTAATCATCGCATCTGGCACGACATCGAAACTGCAACTTTGTCCTATGGTTATGGCTTCTCTGTTTCCGCGCTACAGCTGGCGCAGGCCTACACTACGATTGCTGATGGTGGTCTGCGCAAGCCTGTGTCGCTCCTCAAGCTTAGTTCACAACAGCTGGATTCCCTGCCGAAGGAGCAGGTAATCAGCGAGGCCGTGGCTCATCAGGTCATGGCTGCGCTGGAAACCGTCGTCGACAAGGAGCGCGGCGGTGGTGCCACTGCCGCCAACATACCTTTCTACAGCGTCGCCGGCAAAACCGGAACTGCGCACGTTGTCGGAGCGTCGGGCTATGAGGACAGTGTTTATAACTCTCTGTTTGTGGGCTATGCCCCAGCCAGTGATCCCAAGGTGGTGATCGTCATTGTGATGAACGAGCCTGGGGGTGGTGAGCATTACGGCAGTCAGGTGGCAGCGCCATTGTTCTCGAAAATAGCCGGTGGTGCGATGCGCATTCTCAACGTGCCACCAGACAAGATCAATGATTCGGAAGTTTTGAACCTGAGCGCTTTGTAACGGCAGCGACACCATGAATACAGCGGAAAGAATCGTGTACAAGACCTCACTTGAACAATTACTGAACGGTATTGCAGACCTCAATCAGGATCTGCCGCCCGAGTTCGACGTTCAGGTCAGTGGCGTGCAACTAGATAGTCGGCTGGTGAAGCCGGGCGATCTTTTCATGGCGTGTTTCGGCAAGAATCATGATGCTCGCGATTACATTGATGTGGCCATCAATAACGGCGCGGTCGCCGTCGTCGCCCATGCAGGCGGCTCATGGC
>CAIRBI010000060.1 GCA_903876785.1 uncultured Gammaproteobacteria bacterium | reverse complement strand
GCTGCAGATACCATCGCCTTCGCCGAAGTGACCAATCTGAGTCGCACGCTTGGCGAGCTGAAAGAGCGCGGCATCTGGATTGCCGGAGCGGCGGGAGAGGCCGAGGACAGTCTCTACAATATTGATTTCAGACAACCTATCGCGATTGTCATGGGCTCCGAAGGCAAGGGGCTGCGGCGCCTGACTCGTGAGCACTGTGACTATCTGATGTCGATCCCGATGGCCGGTGCGCTGAGCAGCCTCAATGTCTCTGTCGCCACCGGACTGTGTCTGTTCGAGGCGGTGCGGCAGCGTGTGGGAGCGAGCCCTGCTCGCGATCAGATGTAGTGCAAAGTCAATCGCGGGCAGGCCCGCTCCCACAGGAGCCACAGGGCTTGCTGAAAAACAGATTGCATGTTCAGCAGCCCTTCTCTAGAATGCCCGCTCCTTAATTTCGGGGAACTGTCTGCGGACAAAACCCCTTAACTCCTTGCCTTACTGCACATCGGTCTCTCAAACCGGTGCTCGTCGGAAGGCTACAAACCGAAAGGAGTCTCTATGAGACACTACGAAGTTGTTTTTTTGGTGCACCCGGATCAAACCGATCAGGTGCCCGTGATGGTTGAGCGTTACACCCAGATGATCAAGGACAGCGGCGGAGCAATCCACCGTCTTGAAGACTGGGGCCGCCGCCAGCTTGCCTACCCGATCAACAAGATCCACAAAGCTCACTACATCCTCATGAACATCGAGTGTGGCAGTGCAGTGCTGGAAGAAATCGTCACTCTGTTCCGCTACAACGATGCAATTCTGCGTAACCTCGTTATGAAGATGAGCGGTCCCGTCCTTGAAGAGTCTTTAATTCTGAAGGGCGAGCGTGAGAGCCGTGAGCGTCGTCAGCGCGCCGAACAGAAGCGCAAGCTGGAAGAAGATGCGGCTGCCCGTGAGGCAGAAACTGAAGAAGCTGTTGAAGAGTTCGACGGTTTTGATGATGCGGACGATCTGGATGCGGATGACTCCAAGGAGTAATCCGGGAGCATCAGCCATCGACCCGTTTCTGGCGATTTTAAACAGTCATAGCAATATTAGTTGAAAGGATAGTAACCATGTCTCGATTTTTCAGAAGGCGTAAATTCTGCAAATTTACTGCTGAAGGCACCATAGAGATCGATTACAAAGATATCGAAACTCTGAAGGCCTACGTGTCCGAAACCGGCAAAATTGTGCCGAGCCGCATCACTGGCACTAAAGCCCGTTACCAGCGTCAGCTGGCGACTGCGGTGAAGCGTGCCCGTCATCTGGCGCTGATTCCGTATACTGACAGCCATACTGCCTGATCCCGTTAACGTGAGGGCTTCATGAGGTCTCTCGCAGAGTTCGCAATGGCAGGGCGCCGTCAGGCCATCCTAGCCGCGATGCTTCTCGGAGTTCTCCCGGTAGTCAACTTTCTGAGTGCACCCGTAGTGGCGCTGGTTTGCCTGCGTCACGGCCGCACTGAAGGAATGATTGTACTGGCCTGGGCCGTACTGCCCGCCCTCGGTTGGGCAGTACTCGGGGATGTGATTCCGCTGTTGTTGCTGATAGGGATTACAGTGCTCGCAAATGTATTGCGCGCAACGAATTCCTGGGAAGCGACGCTGCTCAGTGCCATTGGTGTTGGTATCGGGGCATTGCTGGGGCTGTATCTGCGGCCCGACTTTCTGCTGCTGATGCAGCAACAGTTGGAGCTGGTCCTGAGCAGTCCCGATCTGCAGGGGCAAGTCACCGCAGTGCCGCCGGAACAGATGCTGCAACTGCTGCAGGCTTTCTTCGGCACGATGCTGATGTTTCTGGCCCTGGTGCTGCTGATGCTGGCCAGAAGCTGGCAGGCGGGGCTCTACAACCCTGGTGGTTTTCGCGACGAATTCCATCGGCTGCGACTGAGCTGGAAGACGGCCGCAGGATTGCTTTTGATGTTTACGCTGGCGGGTCTCGGCACGCCGGTTTTGCAGCCGCTGACGCTGTTCTTCGTGTTACCGCTGTTGTTTGCCGGTGTGGCTCTGGTCCACGGCATCGCAGGGTTGAAGAAGTGGCCTGGGGCTGTGCTGGTAATTTTTTATGTGGCGCTACTGAGTCCGATCATGACGCAGATACTGGTGCTGGCCGCTATCACGGACAGCTGGTACGACTTCAGATCGCGCCTCAGGCCGAAGGATTGATGCCTTCGCGCAGGGCGCGAAACGATCGACTCAAGTCTATAAGCAAGATTTAACGAGGAAACAACAATGAACGTAATTCTGTTGGAAAAAGTAGGCAGACTGGGTGCTGTGGGCGACACGGCGGCGGTGAAGTCAGGTTACGCACGTAACTTCCTGTTCCCCACTGGTAAGGCAATTCCTGCTACCAGAACCAACCTGGAAAATTTTGAAGCACGTCGCTCTGAGCTGCTCGCAGCTCACAACGAGAAAGTGGGCGTCGCTCAGGGCCGTGCAGACAAGTTGAAAGATCTGCGTGTTGTCATCGCGGTAAACGCCGGTGAAGAAGGCAGACTGTTCGGTTCCATCGGCACTCGTGACATCGCCGATGCGGTGACTGCGGCTGGCGTGGAAGTGAACAAGGCAGAAGTGCGTATGCCACACGGCGCGCTGCGCGAAGTGGGCGAGTTTGTGATCAGCATCGACCTCGGCCACGAAGTCGCGCAAAACATCACACTGGCCATCGTTCCGGCTTAAGCGGTGACTGCTGGAGTACGTCGCACAACGCGGTTTTGCCGGTTGTTGGATGGCACTCAATAGTAGACAATGAGGCGCTGTTACTCCCCGAGTGACAGCGCCTTTTTATTTCCGCAGCAGCGCAAGAAGACCCCATGTCCGAACTTTTTGAAAAGAGCCGCAAGCCCCTTGATGGCGGTACGCTCACCTCATTGAAGGTCCCTCCTCATTCGGTGGAGGCCGAACAGGCTGTTCTTGGCGGGCTCATGCTCGACAACACTGTCTGGGACACGGTCTCCGAAAAACTCATCGAGGCAGACTTTTACCGGCACGAGCATCAGCTGATTTTTCGCGTCATGTACTCACAGACCGAATCGAATCGCCCGCTGGACGTGGTGACATTGGTCGAGGCGCTGGACAGTCTCGGTGAACTCGACAGTGCCGGTGGGCTGGATTATCTCAGTGACCTCGCCAGCAACGCGCGGGGCTCTGCCAACATCGGCACCTATGCCGATATCATCGCCGAGCGTGCCAAGCTGCGGAAGCTGATCAAGGTCGCCTACGAGATCGCCGAGAGTGGCTATAACCCGGCGGGCCAGAAGGCCGACGACGTGCTCGATGTAGCCGAGCAGAAAGTATTCCAGATTGCCGATGACCGCCCCAAAGACGGTGGCCCTCAGGCCATCAATCCGCTGTTGCAGGCGGCGGTGGGGCGCATTGATGAACTATTCCGTTCCGACGGTGCGCTCACGGGCTTGCCGACCGGCTACAAAGACCTGGACGAAAAGACCTCCGGCCTGCAGAAGTCCGATCTGATCATCGTGGCAGGGCGACCGTCCATGGGCAAGACCTCCTTCGCCATGAACCTGGCTGAGAATGCCTTGCTGCTCGCCAACAAACCTGTGCTGGTATTCAGTCTGGAAATGCCGGCCGAGAGCCTGATCTTTCGTATGCTGAGCTCGATCGGTCGTATCGACCAGAAGCGTCTGCGCACCGGCAAACTGGAAGAAGAGGACTGGCCCAAGCTGACCGCCGCCGTCAGCAAGCTCAAGGACAAACCTCTGCTGATCGACGACAGTGTCGGCCTCAGCCCTATGGAGATGCGTTCGCGGGCGCGCCGCGTGGTGCGCGAATACGGTCAGCTCGGCCTGGTGGTCGTGGACTATCTCCAGCTGATGCAGATCAAGGGCTACGGCGATAACCGTGTCGGTGAGATCTCCGAAATTTCGCGCTCGCTCAAGACGATGGCGCGTGAATTCGAATGCCCGGTGATCGCGCTCTCGCAGCTCAACCGCAGTCTGGAACAGCGACCCAACAAGCGCCCGGTGATGTCAGACCTGCGCGAGTCCGGTGCGATCGAGCAGGATGCCGATATCATCGCCTTCGTCTATCGCGACGAGGTATACAACGAAGATACGCCGGACAAAGGCGTGGCCGAGATCATCATCGGCAAGCAGCGTAACGGGCCAATTGGCACTATCAAACTCGGGTTCATGGGACAGTACACCCGCTTCGAGAATCTCGCGCGACAGGATTACGATGACAGTTATATGCACGGAAGCTGATTCGCAGCTTCGGTCTGACGCCCATGCCCGTGCGTGGGCGACGATCGATCTGCAGGCGCTGCGCGCCAATCTCTCGCTCGTTCGCACTACCAACCCCAACTGCTCGCTGGTGGTCGTCGTCAAGGCCAACGCCTATGGCCACGGACTTATCGCCGTTGCTGGCGCCTTGCGCTCGCAACTGTGCGGACGTGATTGCTTTGGTGTTGCGACTCTCGACGAGGCGCTGACACTGCGCCGCGCCGGCATCACCGAGCCCGTTCTGCTGCTGGACGGTTTTGTCACCGCTGCGGAACTGGAGCCGATCGTTCAACATGGTTTTCATTTTGTTGTCCATGCGCTTTACCAGCTGGAAATTTTGCAAGCCTATTTTGCAGGCTCGAAGGAATTCGCTCCGCTCACACTCTGGCTGAAGCTCGATACCGGCATGCACAGGCTCGGCCTGGACGAGACAGATTTCGCTGCAGCCTGGCAGGCGCTGCACGGCAGCCCGCATGTCGACAAGATTGTGGTCATGTCTCACTTCGCCTGCGCGGATGATCCGCATAGCCCCGTGACTGAGCGCCAGATCGCTTCTTTACAGCAGTCGCTCGCTCATGCCGGAGTCGCCGAGGGCGATTGCGAATTGAGCCTTGCAGCCTCATCGGCAATTCTCCTCTGGCCACAGACACATTTTCAATGGCTGCGTCCTGGCATCATGCTCTACGGTGGCTCTGCCATTGTCGGCGAAAATGGCATCGATCGCGGACTGCAGCCCGTGATGACTCTGCGCTCGCGCATCATCTCCATCAAGACCGTCGCGGCAGGTGAAATCATCGGTTACGGTGCCACCTATGTCTGCGAATCTGAGCATCGCCTTGCCGTGGTCTCCATCGGCTATGGTGATGGCTATCCCCGCAGCGCACCGAATGGCACCCCCGTGTTGATTCATTGCCGCTCCGCCCAGCGTCCCTTGCGAAAACTGGCCGCGCTGGCAGGGCGCGTGTCCATGGACAAAATCATTGTGGATCTGCGCGGTTGTGATGAGGCCGCAGTAGGCGACGAGGTGATCCTGTGGGGTGAAGGCCTGCCAGCAGACGAGATCGCGCGACGCTGCGGCACTATCGCTTATGAACTGTTCTGTCAGGTCACCGCGCGGGTGCACTATGTCTATACGGAGAGCTCATGGCCAAGCTGAAGTCAGCATTCGTGTGCACTGAATGTGGTGCGGAGCACGGGCAGTGGCAGGGGCAGTGCGCGTCGTGCAAAGAATGGAACACGCTGTCAAGAATCAGCCTCGGCAGCGCTGCGACTCCTGCTGCCAAGCCGGACTTTCGTCAGCAAGGCTATGCCGGCGCAATCTCCGCTGTGCAGGACCTCTCCGAGATCGATCTGGAATCGGTGCCACGTGTCTCCACCACCATCGGCGAACTGGATCGTGTGCTGGGTGGTGGTCTCGTGCCGGGCTCGGCGATCCTGATCGGTGGTAACCCCGGTGCAGGCAAGAGCACGTTGCTCCTGCAGGTGATGTGCCTCCTGGCCCAATCCATGAGCGCGTTATATGTCACCGGCGAGGAGTCGTTGCAACAGGTAGGCATGCGTGCCCGCCGTCTCGGCCTGCCGGAAAAGAATCTGAAGATGCTGGCCGAGACCAATGTCGAGAAGATCTGCCAGATAGCGCAGCAGCAAAACCCACGCCTGCTGGTGGTCGATTCGATTCAGGTGATGCATAGCAGCGACATTCAGTCGGCGCCCGGCAGCGTCTCGCAGGTGCGAGAATGTGCCGCTTATCTGATTCAATATGCCAAGCAGACCAATACCGTGTTGTTCCTGGTGGGACACGTCACCAAGGACGGCACGCTGGCCGGCCCCAAGGTGCTCGAACACATGATCGACTGTTTCCTGATGCTTGATGGCGGCAGCGACAGCAAGTTCCGCACATTGCGTGGACAGAAGAATCGTTTCGGTGCCGTCAACGAACTGGGCGTGTTCGCAATGACGGAAAAGGGCCTCAAAGAAGTGAAGAACCCCTCGGCAATTTTCCTCGCGCGGGCGGAAGAAGAAAGCCCGGGCTCGCTGGTGATGGTGCTCTGGGAAGGGACGCGCCCGCTGCTGGTGGAGATTCAGGCGCTGGTGGATGGCACGCAGATGGGCAATCCACGGCGACTGGCGGTAGGGCTGGATCAGAATCGGCTCGCCATGCTGCTGGCAGTGTTGCATCGCCATGGTGGCATTTACATGGCGGATCAGGATGTGTTCGTGAACGTGGTCGGTGGCGTCAAGGTTGCCGAGACCAGCGCTGATCTGGCGCTGATTCTCGCCATCGTTTCCAGCTTCCGCGACAAAGCCCTGCCGCATGATCTGGTGGTGTTCGGGGAAGTCGGCCTGTCCGGCGAGATTCGCCCTGTGCCCAGTGGCCAGGAGCGGTTGCAGGAGGCAGCCAAACATGGATTCAAGCGCGCGATTGTGCCGAAGGCCAACGTACCACGCGGCGGAGTGCCTGGCATGGAAGTGATCGGTGTGGTCAAGCTGGCCGAGGCCATAGAAGCAGTGTAAGAACAGCGTCCATCAAGACAAAACAAAGGCATCAGATTTATGCAGACAATCGTTTCGATACGTAATCTCTCCAAGACTTACGCGGGCGGGTTCCAAGCCCTCAAGAAGGTCAGTCTCGACATTCAGCGTGGCGAAATCATCGCCTTGCTCGGTCCCAACGGCGCGGGCAAGACCACGCTGATCTCCATCATCTGCGGTATCGTCAATCCCAGCGAGGGTGAGGTGCTGGTCGATGGCAAGGACATCATCAAGGATTTTCGCGCGACGCGCTCGCTGATCGGTCTGGTGCCCCAGGAGCTGACCACAGAGTCCTTCGAAACCGTGTTTGGCACGGTGTCCTTCAGTCGTGGCCTCTTCGGCAAGGCGCCTAACCCAGCGTATATCGAGAAAATTCTGAAGGACCTCTCTTTGTGGGACAAGCGCGACAATCGCATCAGAACATTGTCCGGTGGAATGAAGCGGCGCCTGCTGATCGCCAAAGCGTTGTCACACGAACCGAGTATCCTGTTTCTCGATGAGCCAACCGCTGGCGTGGATGTGGAACTGCGCAAGGACATGTGGAAAGTGGTAAGCGCGCTGCGCGAGTCGGGCGTGACCATCATCCTGACCACGCACTACATCGAAGAGGCCGAAGCAATCGCCGACCGCATCGGCGTGATGACCAAAGGTGAGTTGATTCTGGTGGAAGACAAGGCTGCGCTGATGCATAAGCTCGGCAAGAAGCAGTTGATCCTTGACCTCAAGCACAAGCTGGAAACGCTGCCCGCGACATTGAATGAGCACGATCTCCATGTGTCCGGGGATGGTCTGCAACTGACGTATACCTACGACACGCAGGGCGAGCGCACGGGTATCACGACACTGCTGGATGATCTGCGCCGCGAGGGCATCGGCTTCCGTGATTTGCAGACGAAGCAGAGTTCGCTTGAAGAGATATTTGTCAAACTGGTGGAGGAATCACGATGAACTGGTACGCAATCAAGGCAATTTATCATTTCGAAATGGCGCGTACCCGTCGCACGCTCATGCAAAGCATCTTCGCGCCGGTGATCTCCACCTCGCTGTATTTTGTGGTGTTCGGCGCCGCCATCGGTGGCCGCATTCAGCAGGTCGATGGTGTGAGCTACGGCGCCTTCATCGTGCCCGGGTTAATCATGTTGTCGCTGCTGACCAACAGTATCTCCAATGCCTCGTTCGGGATTTATTTCCCGAAGTTTACCGGCACCATCTATGAATTGCTGTCTGCGCCCGTGTCCATGATCGAGGTAGTGATGGGGTATGTGGGAGCGGCCGCGAGCAAGTCGTTGATTCTCGGCGCGATCATCCTGGCCACGGCAGGATTGTTCGTGCCACTGGAGATCGCGCATCCGTTCATCATGCTGTTCTTCCTGGTGCTTACGGCGGTGTCGTTCAGTCTGTTCGGCTTCATCATCGGCGTGTGGGCGGACAACTTCGAAAAGTTGCAGCTGATTCCTTTGCTGATCGTCACACCGCTGGTGTTTCTGGGCGGTAGTTTCTATTCAGCCAACATGCTCTCGCCGTTCTGGCAGACAGTGACGATGTTCAATCCGGTGCTGTATCTGGTCAGTGGCTTTCGCTGGAGTTTCTATGAGATAGCCGACGTCAGCATAGGCGTCAGCCTGGCGATGATTCTGCTGTTTCTGGCGTCCTGCATGGCGGTAGTCTGGTGGATATTCAAGACTGGTTATCACATCAAGAATTGACTGTCGCAGGAAGTGCTGACGCACAGGAGTAGCCATGAGCTTTGCTGATTTTCTGCAGATGAATGTCGGAAACCTGATCGCGGTGGTCTGGTTTCTCATCTGTTTTCGCGGTTATTTCGTCTACACCGCAAGGCGCAGCGTAGACAGGCCTACGCTCGCTTTCGCCATGCATCGCCACCGCAGGCAGTGGATTCGCAAGGCGTTGCGACGCGAAAACCGTATCGCAGATACCAACATCATCGCAAATCTTGAACGCAACGTTTCCTTCTTCGCCTCCACGACGTTGTTCATCCTCGCCGGTCTGATGACTGTGCTGGGCAGTTCGTCGGAGACAGTGATCATGATGCTCAGTGAAGTACCCTTCTCCGATCACAATACCCGCGGCGAGTGGGAGTTGAAGGTCATGTTGTTGCTGTGCCTGTTCGTGTATGCCTTCTTCAAATTCACCTGGGGGCTGCGCCAGTTCGGTCAGGTGTCAGTCATGCTGGGCGGTGTGCCTGAGCGGCACGAACATCCTTCCGATGAGGTGGTTGCCCGCCACGTCGAGAGCATCTCGCGGATGGCTTCCAAGGCGGCAGGAAATTTCAACAACGGATTGCGGACCTACTATTTCAGCATGGCAGTGCTGGGCTGGTTCGTGAATTTTTGGATATTTATGCTACTTTCGGTATTGGTCGTGGCGGTACTGTACCGTCGCGAGTTCCGTTCAGATACACTCGCGATCATGATGTCCAATTTGCCGGAGTAACCGGGATAATTAGAATAAAGGTGCCAGCATGCTCAACCTCTTCAGTATCATCAATCTGGCCTTGTTTTCGGGCCTTTTGTTCGTTCTGTTCTACCTCCGCCGCCAATCTCTGACGCTGTCGCGACAAGTGTTCGTTGGCTTGTTGCTGGGGGTTGCCTTCGGCTTTTATCTTCAAGTTATCTATGGAGTTGGTTCGCCAGTGATGGCGGAAACACTGCAGTGGACCAACATGGTCGGTGATGCTTACGTCAACCTTCTGCGCATGATTGTCATGCCTTTGATTCTCATCACCATGATGGCAGCCGTTCTGCGCATGGACGCCATCGCCTCCGTCGGAAGAATTGGCGTGTGCGTTGTGGCGCTGCTTGTGGGCACTGCCATTATTGCAGCACTGATCGGCATCGTCGTGACATTGGCTGCCGGGCTGACTGCAGAGGGGATGACCTCCGGCGCGCGCGAACTGGCGCGAGCACAGGTGCTGGAGCTGCGGCTCGACACGGTTAGTGGTCTGAGCCTGCCCGAGGTGATTGTCGGTTTCATCCCCACCAATATCTTCTCTGACCTGACAGGTGCCCGCGACACTTCAATCATTGCCGTGGTGATCTTCGGCATTCTCAGCGGCATTGCTGCGTTGCTGGTCGCGCGTGATCGCCCCGAGCATGGGCAGGGCATCAAGAGTTTCATCGAGGCAACGCAGCTGATCGTGATGCAGTTGGTGAAAATCGTCATGTCGCTGACGCCTTACGGAATCATGGCGCTGATGACCTATGTCGTGGCGAGCTCCAATGGCTCCGACATTCTCAACCTGATCAATTTCGTTGTGGCTTCCTATGTCGCCATCGCGCTGATGTTTGGCGTGCACGCCGTGCTGATTTTTCTCGCCGGGCAAAATCCTCGTGAGTACTACCGAAAAGTCTGGCCTGTGCTCAGTTTTGCGTTTGCGACACGTAGCTCCGCCGCGACCATCCCGTTGACGGTCAAGACACAGATGGAGGAATTACGGGTACCGTCGCCGATTGCCAATCTGGCTGCCACGTTCGGCGCGACCATCGGTCAGAACGGCTGCGCGGGAATCTATCCGGCAATGCTGGCAGTGATGGCGGCACCCACTGTCGGCATCGATCCGACCGCCCCGGGATTCATCATCAGCCTGCTTGGCATCATCGCCATCAGTTCATTCGGAATTGCGGGGGTAGGCGGGGGTGCAACTTTTGCAGCGCTCGTGGTGTTGCCTGCCATGGGGCTGCCGGTCACGCTGGTCGCTTTGCTGATCTCGATAGAACCGCTGATTGATATGGGACGCACGGCACTCAACGTTAACGGTGCCATCACCACCGGAGTGGTGACAGCACGTTTACTGCCGGATGTGGCTCAGACGAAGTAGGATCTCAGCGGTGGGAAACCGTTGAATTCGATGGCGCTGTAGCTGGTGGTGTAGGCGCCGGCCGAGAACCAGTACATGCGGTCTTCGACGGCAAGGTTTAGTGGCAGGCCGTACTTGTAGTTCTCGTACATGATATCAGCGCTGTCGCAGGTCGGGCCGGCGATGACCACTTCTTCCAGTTCGCCGTGCTTTTCCACATAGATCGGGTACTTGATGCACTCGTCCAGAGTTTCGATCAAACCTGAGAACTTGCCGACGTCGGTAAACACCCAGCGCTGCAGCGCAGTGTGCGACTTGCGGGAGATCAGGACCACTTCGGACACCAGGATGCCTGCATTGGAGATCAGGGAGCGGCCCGGTTCCAGAATGATTTCCGGGAAATCGTCGCCGAAGTCTTCTTCGATGAAGCGGGTGATTTCCTCTGCGTAGGTTTCCAGAGAGTTGGCGCGGGTAATGTAGTTTGCTGGAAAGCCGCCACCCAGATTCACCATCTTCAGGACAATGTTGTCCTCTTCTTTCAGGCGCTCGAAGATCACTTTGACCTTGCCGATTGCCGCATCCCAGGCACCGATATCACGCTGCTGTGAGCCCACGTGGAAAGACACGCCGTAGGGGATCAGGCCCAGATCGCGGGCCAGCACCATCAGGTCCATCGCCATGTCGCTCTGGCAACCGAACTTGCGTGACAACGGCCAGTCAGCTGTGCCACTGCCCTCTGTCAGGATTCGTACGTACACTTTGGAGCCCGGCGCTGCTTTGGCGATATTGCGCACATCGGCTTCGGAGTCGGTGGCATACATCCGCACACCCTTCTCGTAGAAGTAGCGAATGTCGCGGCTTTTCTTGATGGTGTTGCCGTAGCTGCAACGTTCCGGTGACACGTTCAGCGACAGCAGTTTGTCCAATTCGTAGATCGAGGCTACGTCGAAATTCGAGCCTTTGTCACGCAGT
>CAIRBI010000059.1 GCA_903876785.1 uncultured Gammaproteobacteria bacterium | reverse complement strand
CCCCCGCAACATCGCCCCCACTGCCAGATCATAATCCAGCTTCTCCCCCTCCCAGCGCGTTACCGCCGTATGGGAATCAATCGCCAGACCAACCCCATCATGCTCTCTCTCGATAGCCAGTGTTTCACTCGACATGTCCTCCGACGCTGCAAATTGCGGGACAAGGGCTGTCTTCATCGCGCCGCCGCGTGGCGTTAAAAACTCGAACCGCTGCTCACCATGTTTCACAATCTCGTACCCCTCCTGATGCAGCAGCCGATGGTGATGCCGACACAGCAGCACCAGATTATCGAGCCGCGTCTCGCCACCATCGCACCAATGCTGTACATGGTGCGCATCCACGTAGCGGGATTCGCAACAGCCTGGAAAGCGGCAGCCGCGATCCCGAATCTGCAGAGCGCGTCGGATTGAGGGCGGAATGGCGCGGGTCTTGCGGCCGATGTTCAACACATTCCCGCTGGAATCTTCCAGCACTTGGACCAATGAAGCGTCGCAGCACAGGCGCTTGGCGGTGGCTGGCGAGAGCGGGAAGTGGTGAGCGCCGCTCTCGATTGAGCAGTGCTGTTCATTGCCATGTTCGATGTGAACGACCACCTGGTATTTGTCGGCAGACGACAGCGGCTGCAATCCGTCCTCCATCGTGCTCATCGCCTGCTCGGACAATGCCAGCAATGCATCAACACGTTTCTGCGGGAACGTTTTTTCCGGGAGATTTGCCGCATCTTCATCCTGAGTGACAGGTGGATTTTGTGCGGCCACCATCGCCTCCAACGCTTTCATGAAGACGGCACCGTCTTCGGGTGTCATCCGGCCGCGCAGCACCAGCATGCCATCGTCGTCGAAGTAGCAGGTGAGTTCACGCGCTTCGTACTGGCTCTCGGCACAACGATCATCCGTCAGGCTCTCGGCGCGGCGATATTTTCGCACTAGTTGCTCGACATGTTGCGCGGTGCCATGCAGTGCCACCTGTAACAGCATCTGTTCATTTTCCGGTGTCGCGGAACGGGTCATGGCGCGCACTTTGGAGTAGCTGATCGTGCCGCAGCGGAAAGCATCGTCGATGGCGGGCAGTGTCGACAAACTCTTCGCGACGCGCACTTTTTCACGCGCAGCGCCCAGATCAATGCCGCAGTGATAATTGAGCCAGTGCGCTGGCGATTTGATGCCAGCGCCCTCCCACGCGTCACGTTCGATGAGCGCAGCGAGCAAAGTCAGGAAGCGATGTTGAGCGGCGTTGATGTGCCCAGCGAGGCGGGTAATCTCGTCACTGAGCGCGGCGTTGTCTTGCGGGATAAGAGCGAGAGAAGAGAGCTGTGACATGAGACGATTCCTCCTTGGAAAGGCCGCAAACTGATGGCTTTAAAGCACTGTCTATACATACAAAGTATAGCCTTATCTCTATGATTTCGCTGCCAAATATGCACCTATTTTTTCACGAATAAATAGTAATTCAGCGTCACCGCCATCCCCAGTTCTGGCCAGAACGCTCTCAATCTGCAGATCATAGAAGATGATGCGTTCAACAATATCACCGTCTAATCTTTTTACGTTTTTTCAAGAAATCAGGCACGATGTAGATGGACAAGAGAATGATAGAAGCTATCCCATAGCTAACGGCAGAGTTTAAAAACTTGGACTCCTCACCATCCACGAAACCATAGCCGGCAAGAAATGTTGAAACCACCCAAGTTATCGGTATCGAGTAATAATATTTTCTGGGCTTTGCTATATTTCTAAAGAAAATAAAGCCAACAAGAGTTGAAAGTAGATACGTGCCAATGACTGCAACAAATATGAACACCATGCTTTTATCTCAAATTTTTTGGGGCTTCACCGTTTCAGGTGAGTATGTTGATTTGGGTTATAACACGTTTTCATGAACTTATAGTGACGCTGCTTTTCTTTCAGAAACTGATGCAGTGATTTGGGCGTGCCGGTGGTGCCCGCCTTGATTTCCACCGGCACCACGAGCTGGCCGATGGTGAGCACATAGGCCACCTCGCCTATGGGCCTTAGCCAACCACGCGCCTCGGAAATCGAAAAGGGTGGATCGGAACTCTGGAAGAAATTAGCTAAATACTCCATCTGCACGCGGACCAAGCGTGAGACTCAACGCTGCTTGTACTGCGTCGGGCAGTAGCCGCGACTGATATCGGGATTTCGCAGTTTCAGATGTTTAGTTGCACGCCCGCTGACGCGCTCACGCCACAATCGAAAGCTGCCGCGCTTCAGGGAACTGCGCATCAGGAGGATCACCTGCGACTCATTCAAATCAAATTGCTGCTTGATCGCTTCAAATGGCGTGCGGTCTTCCCACGCCATTTCGATGACTCTGGAATTTTCTTCTTTGGTTAACAACACTGGCACACTCCTGCACTCCTTCTTTTATGCTCATCCGTTACGACCGAAATCATGACATAGATCATCGCGAGCCCGCTTCCATGGTATTAGCCTGTGCATGTAGACCAACACCACAAGGGAATCAGCAATGACGATTGAACACCATGATCTGGTACACGAGTTTCCACAGCTGCGCGATCGCATCCACGAACTTAAGACCAGCAATACGCACTTCCGTAAATTATTTGATGAGTACCACGCGCTCACAACCAGCGTTGAAAACATGGAAACGGGAGCAACGGTAGTTGCCACGCACACCGAAGAGGAAGCCAAGAAGCGTCGGGTACATCTGAAAGATGAACTCTACAGGATGCTGGTGGCCTGAATTCTTGCAGGCATAAGGCAGGAAGCTCAGACCACCATTCAGCATATCCGCGCGCCTGGAAGCACTCCCCGAGACTGTGTACTGCGTGTCCTGCTCCACCCGTGAACCCTCGCAAATCTCCAGAATCAGGATGAACTAAGGTGGCAACTTGTCAGCAAGTTTTTTTATGCTGGCTCGAGTTTGTATTCTTTCTCATGGAATATGCGCAGACACGCATCAACAACCTCTGCATCAAACTTGATGCCGCGTTGGGCCGTTATTTCGGTCAATGCGGCCTCTATTCCAAGTGCAGCACGATAGGGGCGATGAGATGCCATTGCTTCGACCACGTCTGCAACCGCGAGGATCTTGGATTCAAGCAGCATCTCATTGCCTTTCAAACCATTTGGATAGCCCGAACCGTCAATCCTTTCATGATGCTGCTGAATGATCTTCGCGATAGGCCAGGGAAATTTGACATTCTTGATGATATTGAAGCCAATAGTGGGATGCTCTTTGATCAAGGAAAACTCAATGGCAGTCAATTTGCGTGGCTTGATGAGCAGCTCAACTGGAATGCTGATCTTGCCGAGATCATGAATCGATGCAGCCAGATGCAAGCCATGGCGACGATCCTCGGACAAGCCCAATTCTGAGGATATCGCTGAGCACAGATCCGCCACGCGGCGCTGATGCCCTGCTGTATAGGAATCACGCTCTTCTACGGTAGCTGCGATTACCTGAATGGTTTGCTCCAGACTTTCTCGCAAGCTCAGCTGATACTGAGTCTTGATTATCGCAGTTCGCAAGGCAGCAATACCAAAGGAGAGGTCGGCAGCAATCTCTTGAAGCATTTTCTTTTCTGGTTCAGACCATATATCAATCTTGTTGCCATAGAGCGTGAAGCATGCCGGAGTTTCATCGGGAAGGTGAAGCGGCACAGAGATGGAAGACCTGTATCCCCGCTGTAATGCCTCTGAGCGCCAGGGAATCATCCTGGCGTCTGAAGAGATATCATCAACAAACTGAATCTGGCCAGTGCGAATTGCTGCTCCGGTTGGACCCCGTCCCAGCGGTGTGTCACCCCAGGAAATTCTGACTGACTTCAAGTAGCCATCTTCATGCCCAAAATGCGAAATGGCGGTGACGCTCCTGTCCCCGTCCTCCTCAGGCATACCAATCCACGCCATCACGTACCCACCCTCTTCCACCGCTATTCGACAATACTCGGCAAGCAAGACTGACTCTGTTTTGGAGCTTAGCAAAGCAACGTTGCTATCACTTAGCATCCTGAGTATACGTGTGGTCGCCTTCAGGGCGATTTCGGCCAGCCTTCGCTTCGTATTATCCCGAATATTGCATTGAATGACTTGAATTCCTTCGCAGTCGTATACGTTGCTTATGAACTCAACAGATACGTTAGTGCCATCCTTCGCCACAAGGGGAAGATCGTCATAGCGTATAAAGTGCTTGGTCTGCAACTCGTCGAATGCTTCTTTGTTCAGCGCCGTATCTTTGAATGCACCAATCTCCCAGAGTTTCTTGCCGAGAAGCTCCTCATGTGTATAACCCAGCATGCGAATCAAAAATGGATTTACATCCTCAATTTGTGCCGTTTTGGCATTCAAGAGAAGTATGCCATCTTGAGCGGCTTCAAAAAGGCGGCGGTAACGCAACTCGGACACCCGCAACAATTTGTCGGTTGTCGCGAGCTTTCGAGCATCGCTCTCTTTGCTGAGCAGCTCGCTGTGGGAATCCATGACTATGCCAATTTAGGGGGGAAATTTGACTGTACGCTCAACAAGTTATGCTGTCTATTGAAACAGTCAGTGGCAATAGGGAACAAAATCGGACTTCACGATATAAGATATGAACAAGAATTTAGACTTTTGGTACGCTATCAATCTGTCCGAATCTCGCCGTACTGGATCTAATTTGGCGGGCCGTGAAAAAGGGGGCATCCATAGCCCACCGGGGAGCGCACTGCCAAGTACTATCTACCAAACGCAAGACAACAACTAAAAATAGAGGCACTGAATGACTCGACCAATTCTCGAACAAAGCAGGATTCATCCAGCGATAAGACAAACTATCGCAGACAATAACATCGACCTTATTCACCAGGTGGAAGCTGCGATTGCCAGCAATGCCATTGTGATTATTGGCATGGCCCAGAATCCCGTCCCGAAGAAAGCCAGGAAACTACTGGACGGACTCGGCATCAAGTACTGCTATTTGGAATATGGGAGCTATTTCAGTCTCTGGCGTCGCCGCAATGCCTTGAAGATTTGGAGTGGCTGGCCCTCGTTTCCGATGATTTTCGTCAAAGGCACGCTAATTGGAGGCGCGGACGACTTGCAAGCGTTAGTGGATAAAGCAGAGCTCGCGGAGATGCTCAAGTAGCGACCGAAGGTTTCCGATCAAAGCGCAGAAGCAAAGCCGGGAAGAAGGTGAGATCGAGCACGAGAGCGATCACCACGATCGGCACCAACAGAGTGGCCGCCTGCTGAAAATAGAGAGTGCTGGCGCCGATCAGCACGCAGGTGCCCAAGGCTAGCACAGCGGTTGTGATGATCATGGCCGGCCCCGCTTTATCCATGGCTCGGTCGATCGCTGCCGCCGGCATCAGCCCGGCAGCGCGGTTAGTCTGATAGGTGCTGAGCACATGCACAGTGTCATCCACCACCAAACCGATACTGATGCTGAACAGCATCATCACGAAGGGGTCTATACGCCCTACCAGCAGCCCCCACACACCGAACACCAATACGGCGGGCAGAAGATTCGGCAGCATGCTCAGAAGCCCATAATAGACGCTGCGCATCCCGATAATCACGGTGAGCGTAATCATCAGCAAGCTGAAGGCATAGCTCTGCAATAATTCCACTGTCACGGCTTTATCCATGCGCGCAAACAACAGAGTGCTGCTGCCATGCAGGAGTTTTGCCCCAGGCATTTGCCTTGTGAACTCCTGATCGATACGCTCGCTCAGCTCGATGATCGCCTGATTGCTCTGTGTGTTCGTCGTCACGAACACACGTACAAGGCTGAAATCCTCATTCGCCAGCGTGTCGAGATTGAAATCTCTTGCCTGTGCCACGCTGTAATTGAACAGGGCCTCTTCCACCTCGGCCAAGGTATCTGGTATGCGGTAGAAGGCTGCATCGTTCTCATTCATGACTTGATTGACGGTCTTCACAACTTCGACCAGGCTGGCCACGCCAAGCACCTGCTCCTGCTCTCGCAGCCACTGCGCGAAGCCATCCAATTGCTGCAGAAAATCCGGCTCGATGCTGCCCATAGGGGTGGCTAACTCGATGCCGTAACTGAGCGGTGTTCCTCTGTCCATGCGCTCACTCACCACCGCGTAATAGTCGTGAAGGGGAGAGTCCTCGCTGATGAAGGACGCACGGTCGAAGTCAGTGCTATTGAGAAAACTGAAGCCCAGCGACAACGCGCCGAGCGTACCGAACACCAACAGGAGCGCCGAGCCATGTTTAGCCACCAGTGACTTCGCGATGCGAATACTGGCATTGATGATAGCCACGCCGCCATTCGGGCCGAGCTTGCCCAGGAGAGTTGCGGGCAGCAGCAACACGAGAGCTGGCAGTACACACAAGGTGAGGAAATAGGCGAAAGCGACCCCGATAGCAACGACGGTGCCGAAGGAACTGATGGCGGGTGAGGAAGCGAAGTTGAGGCTGCCGAAACCAATCAGTGTGGTGATTGTCGCGAGGCTGATCGGTCGAAGATTGGACTGCAGGCTCTGCAACATTGCGTCTGGGGGGGCTAAGCCCTGCTGCAATGATTGCCGGAAAATCGAGATGATGTGCACACTATTGGCTACGGCAATCGTGACAACCACCAGCGGCGCCATTACCGAGATTGTATTGAAGTCTTGCCCTGCCCAGGTGAGCGCCCCGATGGTCATCAGCACGGTGAGTAACGCAACGCCGAGTATGCAAATGCCGAGTGCTAGAGATCGAAAGCTGAAGCAGATGATAGCCGTGCATAGCAGCAAGACCAATGGCAGCAGGAAGCTCAAATCGCTGATCATGGCATTACGATTCGACTGCTCATAGTGCGCCTCGCTACTGACGTAAAACTGCACGCCAGGGTGGCGCTCGTGCAGACTCTGGATGAGCGCATTACTGGCCTGCACAATCTCCCGGCTCTGCTGCGAGTTGATACTCGTCACCCGCAGGCGCACGCTCGCAAGCGTCAGATCGAAAGCTGGGGCGACATAGCCGGCACTCAGGAATGGGTCCGCCAGCACACGCTGCTTGGCATCAAGAAGATCCTGCTCGGTAAACTGAGTCCGCTCCGTCACAGTGCTTTGAAACAGGCTTTGATCTCCGAAGGGTGATTGCCATTCCAGCAGGGAGTTCAGCGAGATTGCCAACGGGATGCTGCGGAACTCTCGATTCAGATCGGCCAGCGCCAACAAGGTTTCGCGCTCGAATACGTTCTTGGAATCCGGCAGCAAGGCAAAACTGATCTCGACCGGCGCCGGAAAAGACTCTGCCATCTGGTCGCGTTGTTGCAGATAGGGGTCGCTCTTGGTGAGCAGCACGCCTAGCGAGGTGTCGAAGCCGGCGCGGGGGATGGCGAGGCCCAGCAAGACGGTAAGCACAAGGCTCAATGCCAGTAAAGCACCGCGCCTGTGAATCAAGAATGTCACTGCTGCCAGCATTGCATTGCGTCCTCACTCACTTGGGCATAAAGCGAATTGAAGCATAGAATTTACACGCCTGGATTGAAAGGACAAATCAAGCCAACCGCTCGCCACACCCTCAATTCTTCATATCAGTGACAATATAGCCATCCACCAGATTAATGTTGCGATCACACATCGGCGCCAGGCGTGGGTCATGCGTCACTAGCAAGATTGCGCAGCCACGTTCACGATTGAAGAGCCGGAACAGCTCAAAAACTTCGGAGGCTGTGTGCGTGTCCAGATTACCGGTGGGCTCGTCGGCCAGCAGCAAGGCCGGCTCGGTGACCAGCGCCCGGGCAATCGCCACACGCTGTTGCTGACCACCCGAAAGCTGGTTGGGCTTTGCGTCTGCAAATTTTTTCAGCCCGACGGCCGCCAGCAGGTCTTGGGCACGCTGGACATCCTCAGCACATGGTTTGCCGCGCGCGAGCATGAGCGGCATCAGGACATTGTCGATGGCGGTGAAGGCCTGAATCAGATGATGGAACTGGAACACAAAGCCGATTGCGCTGCCACGCAGGGCCGTGAGCCCGGCATCGTCCATACCGCTGGTGGGCTGGCCACGCAGGTACAGTTCCCCGCTGCTCGGTTTGTCGAGCAAGCCAATCAGATTGAGCAGTGTGCTCTTGCCTGAACCGGACGGGCCGACCAGCGCGGCGAAGTCGCTGCGCCCGATACGCAGATCAATGCCATGCAGCACCTCTGTCGCGTTGGGCAGGCCGGGGTTGTAGGTTTTACGCAGCGCCTCCAGGCGCAGCACTTCGGTATTTGCATCAGACATAACGGATAGCCACCACCGGATCCAGACGTGAGGCACGCCGCGAAGGCACTGCAGCCGCCAGCACGCCGGTGAGCGTTGCCAACAGCAGCGACAGCGTCACCAGGGTTTTGGAAAGCGGAATGTAAAACAGCCCGGGGCCAAGCGTGTTGAAGACCCACACCAGTGCGTAGCTCACGGCGATCCCGATGAACGAGCCGCACAGGCCGAACACTGCGCCCTGAATCAGGAACACTTTGAGAATCTGCTCGCGTGTGGCGCCAGTAGCACGCAGGATGCCGATTTCCCGCGTGCGCTGGACCACGCTGACCGAGAGCACGCTGGCGATGCCAAAGGCCACCGATATCGCCACAAACACAATGATCAT
>CAIRBI010000058.1 GCA_903876785.1 uncultured Gammaproteobacteria bacterium | reverse complement strand
GGCCCGCTCCCACTGACAGAGGCTAACGGCTCCGCCGATGTCGCGAAAGTGACAAAATGTCGCAGGTGCGACAATGTGCCACATTGCGAGGGAGGGAAAGTGACGCTACTTTCCTAATTACAATTTTCCACGGAGACTTCCTTATGACTGGCCTTCTCGCCATGCGCTCAGGCGTTCTAAAAATCATTGGCACGCACAGCTCCAAGGCAGTCAGGAAATATATTCCGATGCTGGTGCTTTGCGTGGTTGCCAGCGCGACCACCGCACAGGCGCTTGCGCAAGACAATCACAAGACCATCGGCATAATCCTTTATCCTGATTTCGAAGTGCTGGATGTCTACGGCCCTGCGGAGATGTGGGCAAAAGTACCGGATTTTCACGTTGTGATGATCGCCGAGCAGGCTGGCCCTGTGATGTCGGCTCAGGGTATTGCGACAGTCGCAGACTACTCGTTCAGCAACGCACCGCAGCTGGACATCGTGATGGTGCCAGGAGGCATTGGAACACGCACCGAACTGTTGAACGAGACGATGCTCGACTACCTCAGGAAAGTGCACGCTGAAAGTGAGTACACCACTTCTGTCTGCACGGGTTCAGCGCTGCTGGCCAAAGCCGGCATCCTCGATGGGTTGAGTGCCACGTCGAACAAGCGCGCGTTTTATCTCGCGGAGGAACAGTCGTCAGCCGTGCAGTGGGACGCCGATGCCCGCTGGGTGGAAAGCGGCAAGGTGCTGACATCCTCCGGCGTTTCTGCCGGCATCGATATGGCGCTCGGCCTGGTGGCAAGGACCCACGGCATCGAGAATGCCCGCATGCTGGCCAGCAGTCTCGAATATATCTGGCACGAGGACGCAAACGACGACCCCTTCGCTCAATTTGCGCGCCGCTCCCAACTCGCAGCCACTGACAACAGGTTCACTCTGCAGCGTTCCGAACCTGCAGCAGAATCTATAGTGGCGAGCGCGCCTTCCTATCTGCATTTGTTCTTCGACGCTGCTCCTGATGTCTCTCGCAGTTCGATCATGCTGCAGACTGCCGACGGTGCCCGCGCCATCCCTCTTACCGGGCTGCACACGATGGACAGTGGAGACTTGATGATCTCGATCGCGGAGCCCCTGGCAGCCGGTGCGTATTCCGTCACCTGGAGCAGTGCTTCCGGCAATGGTGGCGCTCAACAGATGGGGAGTTATCGTTTTGAGGTAGAATCCGCAGCACCTTGAGCAACCCGCTCTATCAACAAAGGTGCTTCACTCATGGCGTCCGGCAGCCACCGTCTCGACCGTTATTTCAGCAAGACGCTTGGCATCAATCGTCGGGATGTCAAAGCGCTGCTGGCGCAGGGCCGTATTCTGATCGACCATCAGCCTGCTGCTGATGCAGAGCAACTGGTTGATGAATTCTCCCACATCGCGTTCGATGAGCGGGTTCTGCAGTTAAAATTGCCCGTCTATCTCATGCTTCACAAACCCATCGGCATTCTCAGTGCCACCACTGATCCCCGGCATCCGACCGTGATCGACCTTCTGCAGCGCGCCGACAAGGGCGATCTGCACATTGTGGGTCGTCTGGACCGTGGTTCTTCCGGCCTGCTCCTGCTCACCAACGATGGCCGCTGGTCCCGCGCTCTCATGGCGCCGAAGCTCGAAGTCCCCAAAGTTTATCTCGTCACTGTCCAGAACCCCCTGACACCAGACTATGTGAAGGCCTTCTCTGACGGCATGTATTTCGCCTACGAAGGCATCACTACCCGCCCTGCCCGGCTGGAAATTCTGGAGGAGCGGCTGGCCCGCGTCACGCTGGTGGAAGGCCGATATCATCAGATAAAACGCATGTTCGGGCGCTTCCGCAATCCTGTACTCGCACTGCACCGCACGGCAATCGGGAATCTGCCGCTGGACCCCGCACTGGCGCCAGGCCAGAGCCGCGAGCTGACCCCCGCAGAGCTGAAAGGAATAAGGGGCTAGGGGCGACGGAAATGCTGGTCGCCAGCTTGATTGTGGGAGTAGAATTCAGCCAGATAAAAAAAATGCTGTGACGAGCGGTATAACAACAAGAACTATAAGGAGAATCTAATGAAAACCAATCACTGGAAGCACCTGCTGTGTACCGCGATGCTGTCATTGCTGGCGCTGCCCGCCGCCAATGCCGCGGACCGGATCGGCAACTTTGCGCTGCTGGATACCACCGGCGATTTTCACCAGCTCAACAAGTACGGTTACCAGAATGCCATAGTCATCGTAGCGCAAGCCAATGGCTGCGAGGCGAACTACAACCAACACCACAAATACAAACTGCTGGAGACCACCTGGAAAGACAAGGGTGTCACCATCATGATGCTGAACGTGGCGGGTGAAAGCCGTGATGCAGTCAAGGCCGAGGCAGCTGTGTACGATTACAGCTGGCCAGTGCTGCTCGACGGCTCTCAGCTGGTGACTGAATCACTGGGAATCACCCGTGCTGGCGAGATTGTCGTGCTGGACCCCGAGCGCCTGCAGGTTCTGTACCGGGGCGGCCTTGATGTGGTTCCACGCGATCCCGCTACTCCATCCGTGACGCATCTGGGTGACGCCATTCAGGTGGCCATCGCCGATGGCACGCGCGAAGCCGAAACTGTGGTGACACAGCCCGACGGCTGCGACATCAGCTTCCCCGCCAAGGAGATGCATGCGTCCAAGACTCCCGTATACGCCGCCGACATCGCGCCGATCCTGAAAGAGAACTGCGTGAATTGTCACCGTGTCGGCGGTATCGCACCGTTTGCCATGGACAGCCATGCGATGGTGCAGGGCTGGTCGCCCATGATCCGCGAGACACTGATGACCAAGCGCATGCCTCCCGCGCAGGTCGACCCGGATATCAAGCACTTCTCCAATGCCCGTTACATCAGCAATGAAGATCTGCAGACTCTGGTGCACTGGATCGACGCTGGCGCCCCGGCTGGTGACTTCACCACTGACCCGCTTGAAGGCCTGACCTTCCAGGAAGGCTGGGAACTGGGTGAGCCGGATCTGGTGGTGTACGCAGAAGACTTCGTCGTTCCTGCCACTGGGGTGATCGAGTATCGCTACCCGCTCATCGACCTGCCATTCGAAGAAGATGTCTGGGTCAAGGCCGTGCAATTCATCCCGACTGAGCGCTCTGTGGTTCACCACATGATTGCCAGCGTTGTCGAGCCCCAGTACAGCCGTGAGATGGATGCCAGCGAGCGCGGCGAAGTGCGATTCATGGAAGGTTATGCCCCAGGCAAAGAGCAGGCGACGGTGTTCCCGGAAGGCACCGGTGTGTTCATTCCGAAGGGCTACAAGATCCGTCTGGACTCCCACTACACCACCACGGGCCGCGAAGTGCGCGACCATACAGCTATCGGTATCTATCTGTCCGACGAAGTGCCGGAGCACGAGTTCCGCACTTACCGTCTGTCTCATGAAGGCCAAAACCTGGTGATTCCGCCTGGCGCGCAAGACCACCGCATGAACGCCAGTTATGTGTTCGATAAAGAAATCACCATGTATGCGTTCCGTCCGCACATGCACACCCGTGGCAAGGAAATGCGCTTCAAGGTGGTTTACCCGGACAACACCACTGAAGACCTGCTCAACGTCGCCAACTATAACTTCGGCTGGCAGCCCACGTATCGTCTGACCGAGCCAATGGTGCTGCCGGCGGGTTCACGCATCATGATCGACGGCGCTTTCGATAACTCTGTGTACAACCCCGGCGCATGGGACCCAACTCAAGTGTCCAACGGCGGCGAGCAGACCTGGGATGAAATGTTCGCGGGCTACCTGACCTACACTTTCAACGACGAGATGTAAATTCGGCGCGGGAACCGTTACCGTAAAAGCGCTCAAACAAAAGGGCCAGTGCAGAGATGCACTGGCCCTTTTGTTTTGTGATTCTCTATCAAACCTTGGAAAATGCGCATCAGGGTTGGGTGCAGTGCGCACCACTGGGCGCCTCGCCCGAACCGAGTGCGACCACGGGCGGCGCATTGAAGGGGTTGATCGGCGTGGATTCGGCGTGGTCCACGACCAGCAGCACCAGGATGAATCCGAGCGCCAGCATGCCGACGACCGGCCGGCCGGGAAGCTGTCCTTGCGGTTTGATGGGTTCATTCATACGCCACTGCCTCCGGCCGCTAGCGTGACCGTCTTGCCTGGAGTCAGCAGACGAGGTCGCAAGCGCAGCCCTGCATAAGATCCGCCAAACGCCGCCACAAACCACACCCTGCCATGCACGCTGCCGGTGGAGACGCCACTGAAGAAGGCGCCGACGTTGCAGCCCAGCGCCACGCGGGCACTGTAGCCCATGATGATTCCGGCCAGCAGGATCACGACCCAGCTGCTGGCACTGAGCGCCGCGATTTGCGGGTCGGGATTATGCTTCCAGCGCATGGCCAGAAACGCGCCGGCCAGCAGGCCGATATTGGTCAGCGAGGTGACATCCGTCAGCAGACTCTGCTGCAGACGCAGCGCATGGACTGGCGCAGACCAGAACGTAGTAGCAGCCACATCCATCCCGGCGGCTTGCGCAAACTTGGCGCCCCACAGTCCAAGGCCGTAGACCACCCCCCAGGATTGTCCGGCAATGACGAGATTGAGTGATGCAAGTGCCGCGATCAGCAGCGCCGCGAGCCATAGACGCCGTGGAATACGGCGCTTGTCAGGCGCCGCCTTGCTGTACACCAAGGCACCCAAACCTGCCAGACCGGCCAGCGTAACGCCCAGCCCCGCGCTGTTCCCGAAGAGGCCCTGCAAGGTATAAACAGGCAGGCTGCCCAGCCCTGTCCACCACTGCAGATGCAGTGTGCCGAAGAAGCTGCCAGCGATGAATCCGAACAGTGCGACGAGCGCGAGAAGGTTGCCGCTGCCAGCATTGATCAAGGTGCCCGAGCCACAGCCCAGAACGATCTGCATCATCAAGCCGAACACGAAGGCGGCGGCGATCATGGCGATGCCCACTGGCGCATGGGCGCCGCTCAGCTCTTCTGGAAAGCTGGCAAGCAAGGGGAAGGCAACGAGTGCGGCAAGCCCGATGGCGACGAACTGCGCGAGCAATCCACGTCCATCACGTTCGGTGACCATCACTCGCCATGGTCCCGCAAAGCCGAAACGCAGGCCTTCCAGCACGAGCCCCAGCCCGAGGCCGACCAGCATCAGCAGCGCAGCGCGCGGTCCGGCAGTGGCAAAACTGCCCAGCACCAGCAGCAACCCCAGAAATACCAGGCCAGTGCGACGTACAGGAATCGAAAATCCGGCGCTCATCGGTCAGGACCCAAGCAGTTCGCTGAACCAGCTTTTGGTCATGTCCCAGTAAATCTTGACGGGACTGGGCTGATTATCCATGGGACGATCGGCCAGTGACCACTCGGCCATGCTCTCGGCGTACAAGCGGGTATTGGGCACACCTTGCAGTTCGCTGAGGACGAACCAGTTAACGGAGGCCTGATGCCCGGTATTGCAGAAGGATACCGTCAGCGGGGCCACCTGCACCGGATAGCTGGCGAGTATGCTGCTCATCTGCGGTTGCTCTTTGAGACTGTTGCCATCGAACCAGGATTCGAAGCTCAGGTTGCCTGCACCATGGATGGTACCGGGGCGTCCTGCCGAGGACTGCAGGCCTTTGAAAAACCCTTCCGGACGCGCGTCGATCAGGCGCGCGCTGCCCTCGCTGACGACAGTCTCGACTTCAGCGGTGGTCACACGCCACTTGTCGCTCCACTGCGGCACAAAAGTGGAGGGGGCAATCTGATCGGTGACGCTGCTGATTGGCAGGCCAGCCGCGGTCCAGGCGGCAAAGCCACCGTTGACGACAGCCAGGTCGGTGATGCCCAGTGATTTCAGTGTCCAGTACACACGGGTCGCAGTGCCCATGTCGGACGGGTTTGTTCCCTGATGCACGATGGCAACAGGCGTATCGGCGCGAATGCCAAGGCTCTGCACCAGCGCAGTCAGTTCTTCCACCGCTGGCAGCGAACCGGGATTTTCCTGAGGACCGCGCCACTGGGGATAAGGAGCATTGGCGGCGCCGGGTATGTGGCTGGCGGCAAAGTCGCCCGTCACATGGATCACGCGCACAGAACGGGAACCGCCCATGATGGTGGCGAGCTCGGCGGGTTCGAGCAAAGCTTCCCAGCCGGGCGGAGCGGCGTGCACTGTCAGAGTCAAACCACTGATGAGAAGGCCCGCTGTCAGCAGGTTCCGGAACAGACAAACGCAGCGAATTCGTAATGATTTAAGCATGGGTGCTTTACACCTCAATTGTGGGAGCGGGCCTGCCCGCGATCGATTTTCAGAAAGCCGCAATGCCTGCCCTGCGTACCACAGTCTGCCTTTGATGAGAATGCACGCACACAAACTAATCCCCCGCGCCTGCTATGATCGCCCCCTGGATCACACCCTAGTATCACACCCTAGTATCACACCCTGGGATCACAGCCCCGGATGACACCAGACATTGCCATGACGAGAGGCACAAATGATCAGACCCGCCAGCCGTGATGACGCCCAGCGCATCGCTGACATATACAACCACTACGTCCTCAACAGCACCATCACCTTCGAAGAGGCGGCCGTGTCCCCGCTGGAAATATCGTCGCGGCTGCAGGCTATCGAATCGCGAGGCCTGCCCTGGCTTGTCAGCGAAGAAGATGGCGTTGTCATGGGCTTCGCCTATGCCAGCACCTGGAAAACCCGACACGCCTACCGCTTCACCGTCGAGATCACCATCTACCTCGCCCAAGACGCCACTTCCTCCGGCCGCGGGTCGGACCTGTATAAGTCATTGTTTAATAAGCTCCGAGCCCTTCCGGTGCATGCAGCAGTAGCCTGCATCGCCTTGCCAAACCTGCATAGCGTCGCCTTGCACGAGAAATTCGGCATGAAAAAGGTGGCCCATTTCAATGAGGTGGGTTTCAAATTCGACCGTTGGCTGGACGTGGGGTATTGGCAGGTGAACCTATAAATTTGGGGTCAGGAAATCTGGGGTCAGCGGAAATTTGGGGTCAGAGTAAAAATACAGCCTGTATTTTTACTCTGACCCCAAATTTACTAGCGGCCGTTCAGGCGGATGAACTTCTGCACGCGGTGACCAGTCTGCACTTCACCGGTAAACAGGTTGCCGTTCGAGTCGAAGTCCATGTTGTGCAGCCAGTCGAACTGGCCAGGCTGACGTCCGCCGGTGCCCCATGAGTACACAGGCTCCAGAGTCTTGCGATCCAGAGTCCACACTACGTTGTTGGTGCCGTCCGGCACGTACACGAAGCGCTGCTCTGTATCCAGCGGATCGAACTCCATCTCCCAGGTCGAACCAGGTCCATAAGTCTGCGGACGCAGAATGCTTTCACTCACGTAAGTGCCATCCTTCTGGAACACCTGAATCCGGTTACTGGGGCGGTCGCTGACATACACCAGACCATCGTTGGCAATCGCCACTCCGTGCACCGGCGTACGCCAGGTGCGGCTAGGCGCCGCACTCGGATCCCACGGCCCGGGATTGTCATCAGTAGGACGCTCACCATAGGCGCCCCAGTGACGGATATAGGCGCCGGTTTCCGCATTGAACACAATCAGGCGGCGGTTACCATAACCATCAGCCACATACAGTTCGTTGTTGGTCGGGTCCACTTCCATCACCGCAGAACGGTTCACAGAGTCGGTGTCATTGCTGCCCTCGTTCATGCCCACACCGCCGATGGTCAGAATCAACTCACCTTCTTTGGTGAACTTGTGGATCATGTGGTCATCGGTGCCGTTGCCGCCCACCCAGACGAAGCCATTGTGATCGACATGAATGCCGTGCTCGCTGTTGAACCAGGGATAGGCATTCGTCGCGCTGGCGCCCCACGCATGAATCACTTCCCCTTCCGGATTGAAAGCCAGAACCGCGGGAGCAGTGGTGCAGCACGCGGCCTGCAGGACAGCGTGTCCCCAGGTCTGATCGCGAACAGTCTGCAATGGAGTAGAACCGGCGTTGGTGCTTTGCACAGTCCAGGGACGATGAATGATCCAGACATTGTTGTCGGCATCCACCGCAGTACCGGCCACCTGACCGATGATCCAGTTATTCGGCAGCGGTTTCGGCCAGAATGGATCGACGGCGAACTGTGCCACGCCTTCTGGCACTTCGGAACCGGAGGCGTCTTCCGGCATGTAAGGAACGGTGAGCGTCTGCGCCATGGCCGTCGTGTGCAGCGCAGCCATGACCAGCAGGCATCCGCCTGCAGTGACGGTGCGAACGTTTCTGATGAGCTTTTTCATTGTTGTTATCACTCCTTTATTATTTTTGAACAGCAGTTTGGATTGCGTTTGGGGGGGAGTAGCGTCAGGGAGTGTAAGGAGCTTGCCCGCAGATGTCCATCGACCTGTGGACAGGCTGAACGACCGGCGGCCAATGGCGCCGATTGCGCCGATTGCGCTCGGAGCCTATCTGATTTACCGTGCCCGCCAGGATCCGCAATTCTGAGAAGCCGATCAGAACATCAACAACAAAGGTGGGCAACCATGATTCAGACAACCGGCCGCCGTCTGGCGCTGACCGCACTCCTCCTCACCTATGCCAGCGGCCTGGCTGCGGAAGTCTCCCGCATCGAGATCGACCGGCGCGAGACACTCAGTTCGGAGCAGACCAGTGTCCGCTACGAGGCCCTTTATGGCACGCTCTACTTCACCCTCGACCCCGCCGCGCCGGGCAATCAGATGGTCCACGATATCGCCCTCGCACCGGTCAACGCCGAGGGCCTCGTCGAATTCTCGACCGATTTTAAACTGTTGGTTCCGGACCGGGCCACTGCCAGCGACGCTCTGCTCTATCACGTCAACAATCGCGGAGGCAGTCGGCTGCCCCCGGAAATATCCCTGACGCATCCGCTGACAGGGCTGGGCTACACCTATCTGGTAACCGGCTGGATCAACGAGCTCACCCCCGGTGAGGATCGCTATCGTCTGCATGCGCCTATCGTCGGCACGGCGGCGGAACCCGTCACCGGCCAGGTGCGCTACGAAATCATCGTCGGCAGCGCGAGCAACGACGAGAGCATCAACGGCGAAGGGCATCTAGCTTACACGCCCACCGCCGCCGGGCTGCTAAACGCCACGCTGACCGCTCGTCTCAATCAGGGCGACCCGCGCGTGCCGGTGCCGCGCGAGGATTTCACGCTGAACGTCAGTGTCGTGGAAGGCGCCAACCAACCGCTGGTGACGCTGAACCTGAAGGGCGGCCTGCAGCCGGGCATGATCTATGAACTGATTTACGAGGCGCAGGACCCCGTGCTGGGCGGCGCTGGCATGGCCGGTATCCGCGACATCGTGTCATTGCTGCGCTATGGCGCGGACGACATCGCGCTGACCACACAGGTCGCGGAATTGGGGCTCCCCGCGCTGGAGCACAGCATCACCTGGGGCAACTCTCAGAGCGGACGCCTGCTGCGGCTGTTCCTGTACGAAGGTTTCAACGCCGACCTGGACGGACGCCGCGTGTTCGACGGCGTCATGCCGGTGATCGCCGGAGCGGGTTATGGCATGTTCAACAACCGCTTCGCCATGCCTACCCGCACCAACGGCCAGCACGAAAACCAGCTCTACCCAAACGACTATTTCCCCTTCACCTACGGCGACAGCACTGACCCTTACACCGGCCGCACCGAGGGCGTACTGACGCGTGCACGCAGCACTGCTACCGAACCGAAGGTGATGCACATCCAGACCTCCAACGAATACTGGATCAGAGGCGGCTCGCTGCCTCACACCGATCCTCTAGGCCAGAACGATGCGGTGATCCCCGACAACGTGCGCTTCTACGCTATTGGCGGCTCGCAGCACGGCTCCGGCAGTGGCCGCCCCGGCGCCCCGAGCGGTGGGCAGCTGCCGAACAATCCAAACATGTGGACGCCGTTCGCCGACTCGCTGCTCGTGGCGATGGTGAACTGGGTGAAGGACGAGGCGCTGCCACCGCCGAGCGTTTACCCGAAAATCGCCGACGGTACGCTGGTGCCTGCGCATCTGCCCGATGGCGCAATCAACCCCGCCGCATGGAACCCACTGCCTGGAGTCAGGCATCCGAAGGCCATGTACAAGATCGGCTATGCCAACTTTGGCGAACACTTCCTGAACCAGGGCATCGTCGACAATCACCCAACAGCCACGAACCAGTTCTACGAACCGATGGTCCCGCGCGTCGGCCGCGACAACAACGATCAGCCCGGCAATACTCTGCTGCCCGCGCTGACGGCGGTGCCACTGGGCACCTTCGTGCCCTGGAACCTGCGCTCGACAGCCAGTGGTGCGGACACCGAACTGGCGCGTCTGGCCGGTGGTTATGTGCCGTTCCCGCGCACGCCCGAAGAAGCGACAGCCAGCAAGGACCCGCGCATCGCGATCAGTGATCTGTATTCAGGGTTTGAAGACTACCTGCGCCGCTACGAGGCGGCGACCGATGAGCTGATCCGCAAGGGCTACCTGCTGCCCGCGTTCAAGGAGACATTGATGGCGATTGCGCGCGGCAATCAGGGTTCGTTCTGAACGGGCGGCTGAAGCAAGTTCTGAGGAGGTGACGTCTCCTCGCGCAGCCATTCGCGCCAGATTGACACCAGCAGTGCCATCAGCACCGGGCCGACGAAGAGGCCGATGATGCCCATGGTCTTCACGCCACCGATCAGCCCGAAGAAAGTCGGCAGGAACGGCAGCTTGATCGGCCCGCCTACCAGGCGTGGACGGATGGTCTTGTCGACCACGAACAATTCAACAGAGCCCCAGATAAACAGCCCCAGCCCTGCCGTCATCTCCCCTGCACCGAGCAGGTAAATGGAAATCAGACTGAAGATCAACGGCGCACCGCCGGGAATCAATGCCATGAATCCGGTCAGCACACCGAACGCCACCGGCGAAGGCACCCCGGCAATCCAGTAGGCGATGCCCAGAATGATGCCCTCGCCAATCGCGATCAGCGTCATGCCCACCACCGTGGACGTCACCGTCGCGGGCACGACGCGCGAGAACTGATACCAGCGCTCCGGCAGAATCCGCTCCCCCAGCGTGTCCAGTTGTCTGGCAATGATATGGCCGTCCTTGTAGAGGAAGAACAAGGTGATCAGCATGAAGAGTAGCGTCAGCAACAGGCCCGCCGTGCCCCAGCCAAAGACCAGCACCCAGCGCGAGATGCCGCTGATCTGGGCGCCACTCGCCAGTGACAACACCTGCCCGAGCTGATGGGGTTCACCCAGATAGATCTCCCACTGCTCGGCCAGCGTCGGCCCGATCATCGGCACGGCGCTCAACCAGGCGGGCACCGCCGCACCATTCTCATTGGCCAGCGTGAGCCAGCGAATCCACCCCCGCACCTCGTCGAGCGCGTAGGAAAACACCAGCGCCAGCGGAATCACGATGCCCAGCACCATGGCCGACAGCGCCAGCGATGCCGCCCAGGTGGTATTGCCGTCGCAGGCGCGCAGCAGGCGCTGATAAATCGGCCAGCTGGCGAAACAGATGATCAGGGCAGCCAGCCCCGGGACGAGAAATCCGATGAAGAAGAACAGGCCGGCGGCGATAATCGCCACCAGCAAAGCCCGCAGGATCGCTTCATTACTGACTATGGGACCCATCTGGACGCTTACTCCGGTAAATGCACGCGCGGATCGTAATCTGCCGCCCCGGCAGCGTCAAACGGTCAATTCAATCCGGGACAGATTCCACTGCCACCCACCCGCGAACTGTGGGAGCGAGCCTGCTCGCGATTGGCTTTTCCGACAAATCCATCGCGTGCAGGCACGCTCCCACTTCACTCCCCGCCCGCTACCACCAAATGCAGTCTACCCTCCACATCCAGCCGCCGCGTAGACACAACATTTCGATCCGCATCCCCGATCAGCGTCTCGAACAGATCCTGCGCAAAATGACGATTGCCGATGTGCCAAGAGTGATTGAAAGCGCCGATCTCCTCGCGCTGGTCCTGCTGCCGCACGACAGGGTCCGAATCCAGGACCGCGAAGTACGCCGTGCAATCCACGTTCACCGCTTTTGTCGGTATTTCGGCAGGCATCCCCACCCGCCCGACACGCGGCGCCATCCCTACCCGTTTGGCGTTGGAAAGCTTCAGCACCGAGTCGTGCAGATTCGAATAATTGGTCAGCCGCATGCAGTGTCGATACAACGAATCCGTGGTCGCATTGTCTTTGCGCATCGAGCCCGCCGACACATCCGCACCAATCAACGCGATCTGGCTCACCATCCAGGAGTTGTTCTCCAGACGGGCGTCGTCCGCATCATCAAACGCCTCGCGAATCACATAGGCGCCGGTCGAGTGCCCCAGCAGATGCACGTTGATTGCACAGTCCGGCCGCTGCGCCTTCGACAGCAGATGAATGCCATCGGAGACCAACTGCATCGCACTGCGCTTCGCATCATGCCGATCCTCAAGATAGTTGAGCGCAGTGTCGTCGCTCGACCAGTCGTAGGACACCACAGCACCCTTGAAGTCAGCCTCGTCCAGATCGGCCGCGAGCCGGTCATGCCGCTTCATCACACAGGCCTGATCGTTGTTGTAGCCATGCACGAAGAAGAGGATATCTCCACGCGGCACACCTGCCCCCACCCGCTCATCTATCCCCCAGGCCGCCGCCTCCAGCAGCCCCTTGAGCCACACGTCACGCCTGACGGCGTGCTGCGGCTCCGGCAGAACACCGGCGGGAACGACAAGGTACAACGTTTTCCCCGGCTCGGTTGTGAAAGAACCTTTGCTGACTGCACGCGCGCACATTACGTATCGATCGGTCATGGTGAAACTCCTTGGCAAGAATGACGACTGCTCCGCACAACATCGTTGTTCGTAATCCCTCTAGCGGTGGAACTCGACGTAAAACCGCACCTTACCAAGCGGCTTCACTTCATGCAAAACAGTGGGCTCCACCACGCCAAAAGTATTACTGTTCAGGACCACAATGTCTGTCTGGGGTCCATTGATTGTGTACTGCAACTCCCCTTCGAGCACCACGATTTTTGCCCACACCGACTCCTTGGTCTGGTGCGCATGCAGAAGCCCGCTCGGGACGCTCTCTGCGGTGAACTCAGGCGTTCTCTTGTAGGGGGTAACATTGTCTGGTAACTGTTTCATGCTTTTGTCCAAAT
>CAIRBI010000057.1 GCA_903876785.1 uncultured Gammaproteobacteria bacterium | reverse complement strand
TAAGAGCCAAAGCATCCTCCATGCGCTGCACACCCTTAAAGGCAATGCAGCCCTGTTTGCCTGTGACCGCATCGCGTCACTTTGCCATCGGTGCGAGAGCGCGCTGCTGGAGGCCAGCGTCGCCGGCCGTGCTCAAGCGGGAGTAATCGCGGAGAGTAATCAGGCAGTTCAATACAACAGTGGCCTGGTGCAACAGTCACATTCGGGAGACTTTGAACTATCGCGGGCAAGCCCGCTCCCACAGGTAGCGACGCAGTCGCGGGCACAGTTGAGTTCCTTCATAGCGCCGCTGGTCACTGAGTTGCGAGTGGCGCTGGACGAGCTGCCTCTGGTGGCACCAATTCCAGCACCAGCGATTCCGCTGATACCGCTGCCGCCGGAGCACGGCATCACTATCCCTGCCGCATCGCTGCAACGCATTGCGGCGCTTGTGGGCAGTGCCCGGACGCAAGTGCGTGCGGCGCTGGATGTGCTGCATTCCTGCCGGCGTGAGTCTGATGCCGCACGTCTCAGTCTGCTGGAGGATCTGCTCACAGAGCAGCAACGCTGTGTGGTGCAGCTCGATGAGGAGGTGGCGGGCTCAAGGTTGGTGAGCTTCTCCCGAGTGACGCCCCGGCTGCAGCGCGTGGCCGGGCGGCACAGCAATCAGCTGGACCGGCAGCTGCGCTTTCGAGTATGCAATGACGGCCTGCGGGTGGACCGGCTGCTGCTCGAGCGACTGGTCGCGCCGCTCGAACACCTGCTGCGCAATGCCATCGACCATGGCATCGAACCCGTCAGCGTCCGGCGCGCCTGTGGCAAAGTCGATAGCGGCACCGTCCTGCTGGACCTGCGGGAGCACGACAGTCAGCTGGTGCTGGAATTGCGGGATGACGGTGCGGGCATCAGCAGCGATGCGCTGCTCGCCTGCGCGGCGCGTCTCGGCATGGCGGAGTCGGGAGAGGCGCCTGAGCAGCGGTTGCAGTGGGTGCTGCTGCCCGGTTTCAGCACCAGAACGCAGGCGACGCAGGATTCCGGCCACGGCATTGGACTGGCCATGGTCAACAGCGTCGTGACCGCTTTGGGCGGACGAGTCGAGGTCGAATCCACGGCGGGTTCAGGCAGCTGCTTCCGGCTGCTGTTGCCGCGTTGGGATATTGCCCCGAAGCCGGTATAATGCCGCCTTCGTTTTTCGACACTGGTAGACAACGCTTTGAAAACATTAGGCTTCGCCTGGGGCATCGGCGGGATAGTATTGCTTCTGCTGTTCGCCGTGGTGCGCCTCGGGCCGATGGCGCTGGAGTTGTCCGCGCTGGAGCTGCAGCAGATTCATTGGTTTGCACTCGCTGTGAGCGTCCTTTACATGGCTTACGCCGAAGGCTACAAGGGTTTCTTTCTCGCCTTTGCGCCGCGCGTCATCGCCCGAGCCACCTATCTGCAGGCCAATCCGCGACCGCTGCATGTCTTGTTGGCCCCGGTGTTCTGTATGGGTTACATCTACGCCACCCGCAAGCGCAAGCTGCTCTCTTTCGGTCTCACAGGGATGATCGTCTGCTTCGTGCTGCTGGTGCGATTGCTGCCACAGCCGTGGCGTGGCATCGTGGATGCCGGCGTGGTCACCGGATTGATACTGGGAATTGCCTCGATTCTGTACTTCCTGTCGCAACGGCTGCGCTACCCGGAGCGCCCGGGTGTCGGACCAGACGTTCCCGAACCGACCGACGCGCGCTGACGCGTCCTCTCAACAGACCGGTGGCCTGAGCATGCAGAACCCGCAGAAGGACCTCAACAGCTGCAGCTGCGCGATCATCGTGACCTACAACCCGGTCCCTGCCGTGCTGCTGGCGCTGGTCGGCCAGATCAGCCAACAGTCCGATTTCCTGCTGATCGACAACGCCTCCGCAAATGCCGATGCATTCGTTCCCGCCGTCAGTGCTGCGCCACGTTGCGTGGGTGTGCGCCGTCTGGACAGCAACATTGGGCTGGCCAGCGCCATGAACGTGGGGTTGCGCGAGGTGCAGGCACACGGCCATGGCTTTGCCGTGCTCTTCGATCAGGACAGCCAGGTGCCCGAGGGCTTCTTCGCCGCGCTGCAGACTGCGTACGCCGAGGCCGTGGCGCTGTGCGGCCCGCGCGTTGCCGCCATCGGTCCGCGTATCGAGAACCCCGTCAGCGGGCGGCGCATGCCGTTCAAGCTCTTCAATCGCGTATTCAGACGTGCCGATGTGCTGCGCGCTGGCAGCGACAAACTCTTTCAGGCCGACTTTCTGATTTCGTCCGGTTGCCTGCTCGCGCTGCAGCATCTCGACGCCATCGGTCTGATGAAAGACAGCTACTTCATCGACAACGTCGACCTCGAATGGTGCTTCCGCGCCAGCGCGAAGGGCTTCGTGCTGCTGGGCAGCGATCACACGCGCCTGCTGCACAGCATCGGTGAAGATGACGACAATCCTCTCGTGCGTGCCGGGCTCATCGTCAGCCACAGTCCGCTGCGCAGCTACTACTCCACCCGCAACCGCGTGCATCTCTATCGTCAGCCGTATGCGCCGCTGGGCTGGAAGCTGCGCGACGTGCCACGCTTTGCCCTGAAGTCCGCGTGGCTGTTCCTGTTCTCCGCGCAGCGTGCTGCCTACTGGCAGAACATCCGCAAAGGTTTTGCCGATGCAAGTGGGCTGAAATGACAGACGCTACGCCACGCATCGCCATCCTGCTGCCGACCTGGAACGGGGAAGAATTTCTCGTCGAGCAGCTGGATTCCCTGCTGGCCCAGACCTACCAGAATTTTGCGGTCGTGATTCGCGACGATGGTTCGACCGACGGCACTAGAGGGTTGATTGCACAGTACGCGGCCGCGCATCCTCATCACATTCATGTGCTGGTCAGTGACGGGCAGAACCTCGGCGCCCGCGGCAGCTTTTCATGTCTGATGAATTACGCGCTGCAGCACAAACAGACGCTCGGACTGGAGCGCGCATGGCTGATGTTCTGCGATCAGGACGACGTCTGGGTGCCGCACAAGATCGCGGTGTCGATGCAGCGCATGCAGGCCTTGCAAGAAAAGCATCCTGGCGCCCCCGCACTGGTTCACAGCGATCTGCGTGTGGTGGATGAGCAGCTGAACCTGATCGCGCCGTCGTTCGTTGCCTATCAAGGTCTCGAACCTCTCCGCAACAGCTTCGGCAGGATGATTGTCAGCAACACCGTCACCGGCTGCACGGCGCTCCTCAATGAAGAATTGGTATCGCTCGCCTGCCCGGTTCCTGCGGATGCCGTAATGCACGACTGGTGGCTGGCGTTGGTGGCGAGTGCGTTCGGGCACCTTGACTACATCGACGAGGCGCTGGTGGAGTATCGGCAGCATGGGCGCAATACGATCGGAGCGAGGGAGTATCAGAAGGAGGAGCGTGGTAGTTTTTTTCGCAGACTACTCGAGGTTCGCCACAAGGATCTTCTTGCAGGGCTTGGGATGCAGGCGCAGGCGTTCCTGGAACTGTACAGGCCGCAGTTGAAGAGCGAGCAAAAATGGTTGCTGAAAGTCTCCGGATGCCTCGCCAGCCGCAGCAATTT
>CAIRBI010000056.1 GCA_903876785.1 uncultured Gammaproteobacteria bacterium | reverse complement strand
GGGAAACCCGAACCGCTGAAACATAACCTGTCCGGTTTTTGGTCAAGGCGCATGACCCAGAAAGATAGGATCGTGTATAAGTTCGATGAGTCATCAATTTATATCTTCGCTGTGGGCGGACACTATGACGAGCCCTAACGCGCATGTTGAGGGGCAGCAGCGGAGCTGACGTCCGGTGCGCGCATTTTGCGCACGCAGTTGTTCAGATTCTTATGTGCTCTTCCTGGAAATGTACCTGACATTCTCCAATCCCTCAAAATCATTATCTTGAGTCCAAAGCACCGCTGCGTGCTTTTGAGCCGTGGCGAAGATGATACTGTCTGCCAAAGGCAGCTTGTGGAGCACACCATATTTGGCTGCATCCATTGCAAGCTCCGAATCCACGGGAATCACTTTGCCTTGCTTCATATGTGCAGTCACTATCAAGGCCGCTTCCTCACCACGCTGGCGAAGTACATTCTTGAAAACTTCGGTGATCGTGATACTCGGCACAAGAAGCGATGGGAGTTTTTCAATTGGTTTCGAAAACGTCGCAGCATTGCCATCGCCGGCGAAATACGACAACCAAGCTGATGAATCAACGACATTCATATCCGATCTTCTTCCCGGACAACGGAGGTATCAATGCCCTCAAGAAATCCCTTCATTTCCTTCATGGGCCTTAGCGGGATTAACTCGATTCGTCCCTGATAGGACATCATCTGGACTTTCTGGCCAGAGAAAATACCCATGGATTCTCGGATTTCTTTAGGAATTACAATCTGATACTTCGGGGAAACAGTTACTGCTGTCATGATGCCACCTATCGATTAGAGTTCGGTATTACGATACGTCTATCGATTGGCGCGTTCAAGGCACCTAACGCCCTTCAACAACGGCGTCGGCGAAGCCGACGTCCGTTTGATTGAGATTGTTACATGCGGGGCTGATGTAACTTGCTGGAAATCAGCCGATTCAAGCTGACCCCAGACTCCGCTGCTTCAATCGTTAATAGTCGATGAGTTTCAGGTGGCACACGCACCATGAACTTCCCGCTGAACTGTTTTGATGATAGCGCCTCCGGAACTTGCTCATTGTTTTGAAGCATATCGGCAACACTATCTTGAACCAGTTGGCGAATACCCTTTAACGCAAGCTCCGGGTCTTCAGCCAACCAACTCAGACTGGGGAACTCTATACACAGCCCTACATGCTCCTGGTCTTCTTCAGACCAAGTAACTCTGTAAGTGTAACGATCAATATTTTTTGCCATTTTGGACCTCCAACCGCTCAATAGCCTGAAGCACCTGCTTCACTTGATAGGCTTTAGACATACCTTTGGCACTCTGGATATTGACCCTGGGATCTCCTTACCATGGGGTCCGATAGACTCTGTGGCTCGAACCTGACTGGCGAGGCTCACCAAAATAGGCATCACAGACCTTACTCAGATCATTGAATTTGATGCCTTTTGGGTTATCCCGCATCTGGCTGAGAATATCTTGAATTCTTGCCATGAGCGAAATGATACCAGTATTGATACTACATTCAACTGCCAAATTTGAGGCTGAACACTGGGTTTAGCATGTAATATTTGTATAGTGCGCACGCACACTTCTCTCATTTATTTGACGGGAATCAAACCCGGAATCCCCCACGAAAACAACCCTTTATTTGCAACTGCTTTTCATTCTGCGACTGGAAGGCGTGCGTGCTCGATCGCCGGACGCACTGAGCATGAAATTTCCCCGCCAAGAATCTATAACCTATTGAAAACAAAAATCTTCCCGCTCTCGTAAAGCCAGAACTCGTGCAACCCCGCTCCCGCATTCCGTGCAGCACATTGACCAACTCGAGAATCTGTCCTATTACTTGATCAGGCTTACCGAACACGGAGGTTCATATGGCCAGCCCATTTCTGGAATCATTGCGCGCCGATATGCGCCTGCGCGGCTATAGCATCAAGACAGAAAAGTCCTACCTGGAGTGGATCAGGCAATACATTTACTTCATCGGGAAGCGTCATCCGTCCGAAGCGGGGCCGGCGGAAGTCAAAGCGTTTCTGACTCATCTCGCCGTGAACCGCAATGTCGCTATGAATACGCAAAAAGTCGCTCTCAATCGTGAAGTCGGTTTGAGTCTCGCGCAACTAAGCGGGAGCCGCGCAGAAGGTAGAAGATGTCTTCGCACCGTCGCCAGACACTGCCGATTACCCCTCGAACTGTGATAGATTGTGATTTCAGCGCTTCCATGATTATTGTGCAGCGCGAAAGTGGCATCATCACGCACGCTGAAGCTTGCCCATAATCGATAAAAAACTCATAAAATGAGGAGTGAAGAATGCGTTTCGTACAAAAATTATCATTTCTGTTAGCAACCACCATAGTATCGAGCCTTGGTTTTGCGCAAGACCAAGGCAATGCTCGCGGCCCGATGGGTCCGAGCCCCTACGACGTGGTGCGGGCCTGGCACAAGCCATTTGCCAAACAGGGCTTTGCCTTCGGCGGCAATTCCGGTCTCTATGCCGAATCCCCTGATCGCATCTTCGTTCTGCAGCGCGGCGAAACCTTACTGCCATTCCCGCTGCCTCCCGAGTTCGAACAGCACGCAGGCACGCTGGGTATAAATGTGTTGCAGCGCAGCGAATTGCGCACCTGGCAGAACTGCATGTATACGCTTGATGGCGATGGCAATGTCAAAGAACTGTGGAATCACTGGGATTTCCTGTGTGCCGGCTCCGAAGGCCCTGGGCCGCACCGCATTCGCATCAGCCCCTATGATCCAGACAAGAAAGTCTGGGTTATCAATGAGACTTTCAGCCAGATCTATGTGTTTTCCAATGACGGCAGCGAACTCCTGAAAATCTTCGGCGAAAAGAATGTCGTTGGCAAAGATGGCGCGAATCACCTGAGCCATCCGCAGGATGTCGCGTTTTTGCCAGACGGTCGTGTATTGATCGGGGACGGATTAGCAGAGGGCGACAATAACCGGATCATCATTCTGGACAAGGATTTGAACTACCTTTCTGAATTCGGCGGCGAGGGTACTGGCCCTGGTCAATTCAAGGGTATCCATGCCCTGGGCATTGGCCCGGGCGGACGCATTTTTGCGCTGGATCGCACCGGTGGTCGCATCAACGTGTTCCATACCACCGATGACCCTACAAAGATGGAATTTGTCGATGAGTGGGGTGGATTCACGCTGCCCCTAGACATTATTGTCAATGAAGATGATGTCTGGGTTACCGATCTTGGCCCCTTGCGCTTTGTAAACCTGGATTTTGAGGGTAATTACAAATACACCTGGTTGGTCCCACGGGATTTGCCAGACGGCTACATTGAAGTACACACCTTTACTGTGGATCAAGAAGGCAGTTTGTACGGTGGCGACAACCAGTACGGTCGTTCGCAGAAATTTGTTCCCAAGGCTGACGCCAATCCTGAATTGCTGATTCAGCGGCCATGGGTTGCACCTTAGGGTTGGACGCTAGGGTTACACGCTAGGATAGTGTTGAGGAAAATTGAAAAAAAGCCGACTCATTGCGAGTCGGCTTTTTTATTACCTCATTTCTTCCGCCACACCGACACCTGACTCACAATGTACTCATACTTGCGGCGATGCTCGCGAATCATGAACGGCAGGTCAGTTTCGTGAACGAGTTCGAAGCCTTGCAGAATAGCCGCGAGTTTCGCAAGCGCGGCTTCGTTCGTGTCGCCATCGATGAATCTTTCTGGCGGCGTGTATTGTTCCATCCAGCTGTTCGGTGACACCAGCACCAGCACGCCATCTTTATTCAGCAGCGTGTCGTCTTCCACAAACTGCCGCAGGCACGCGGCGGGGTTGGGCAGGCGACACATCAGGTTGCTGAGCAAGGCGGCATCGAAGCCACGCATGCTGCCTTGCAGCTCTGGTGCGTGCAGTGCACTCGCGTCGCCCCTCACAAACTGTATGCGGTCAACATCGATGGCACTATCCACTCTGGCGTAGAGCCGGGTGTTGAAACGGCCGCTGTCGTGGCGGATGTAGTCGAGCTGGCCCTGCGCCTTCAGCACATTGGCCGCATCGATGAAAGCCTGGCTGTAATCGAGGCCGATCACTTCGTCGAAACTGCGCGCGAGTTCGAAGCTGGCGCGACCAACGGCGCAGCCGAGATCGAGCACACGCCCTGTGTTCTTCGCGAACTGATTCACCAGGTCGACAGTGGCCTGCACGAACATTTTCACCGACGGATGGCCGGCGCGTGCGCTGATCTGTTCGTCGCGCTGTTCGGCTTCGCTGCCCCAATGGAAAAGCATGTACTGGTTGAGCAAAGCGTCAGTCTCGTAGCGGTCTTTCTTCTGCGCGGGTGTCTCTTCACTCTGCACGATGCGGAAGCCGGCGTGTTGAAAGAAGTGCGGACGGAAGTGGAAGCGCGACCACATGCTGGCCACGTCGCCGGTGCTGATGAACGAGCCACCCAGAATCATCTGGTGTCGGCCATCAAAGCAGGGCGTGCTGAAGTCGACGTAGTAGGGGTGGATGCGGAATCCCGGCAGGGGATGGAAAGTATCTTCACACCATTGCCAGACGTTGCCGAACACGTCGTTGAAGCCGAGGCTGTTGGGCGCGAAGCGGTCCACCGGGCTCTCGCTACCGAAGTGCAGGTTGTTGTTGACCTCGTAACCGGCGGCCAGCTCGGCCTCGTCAACCATAACACGGTCGAGGTTCAGCAGTTCCGACTTCGCGGGAGTCCAGCTTGCGGCCTGTTGCAACGCCGGTTCGCGCATGGCGAGATGTTCGGTTTCCTGCAGCAGGCGATAGGGCGACTGCACGCCATCGCGCGCACTGCGCCAGGCGCAATAGGCTTTGGCTTCGTAGAAGTTCGCGGCTACGGGCCAGTCCCACTGCATGTCTTCGACGCTGAAGGTGGTGCGTAGCTTGAAGCGGTTCGAGCCAACCGGGCCGTCCTGCACCCAGAAGGTGGGCCAGCGGGTGTTGCGGAAACGGCGCCAGTCGCGGCCCTGCTCGCTCCAGAACTGGTCATCCAGGTAGCCACCGGAGGCGACGAACTCGTAGAACTCGCCATTGCTGATCAGACGCTGGCTGGCCTTGAAGGCGGCAGCCTGGCGCTTGTCGGCACCGTATTCGTTGTCCCAGCCGAAGCTCGGCCAGTCACGGGGTTTGCCGAGGCGGACGCTGCTCTGGGCCACCGCGATCATGGGGTTCTGCGCGGGATAGTGGACGCCGGGCTCTGGGCGGGTGTTTGGCTGCGGCTCAGGACGCAGCAGGACAGCGGGCCAGTTGGACGGCGTGCGGACGTGCTGGGCAGGCAGCTCGCGCATCAGCACGCTGGAAGTTTCCAGGTGGATGCGCTCGTGCTCGAAACCCATGACCAGTGCCCAGCCGGGGCTGTCCATGGTGACGGGTTTGTCGAAAATCGGGTGGGTCTGAATCAGGTTGCGCACCAGTTGATACACTGTGGCGCGATAGTCGATTACCTCCTGCAATGGTGGCCAGATGTTCTGGTCGCCTTCATGCAGATCGTCCCAGCTCATCTCGTCCACGCCGGTTTCGAACAGGATCTCGAAATGGGCATTGATCGGTTCCTTGATGAGTCCAGCCACCAGCAGCTTGTTGATGTACAGGGTCGCGGGGTGGGCGAAGTAGAAGATCAGCGGGTGGCGGGTCTTGTGGTAGGGCCGCAGGTAATAGACCTCGTCGCTGGTGAGAGCGGAGAACAAAGTCTCGGTGAGTGCCCAGGTGTTCTCGAAATAGTGGAGGATTGCATCACGGCCGGCGTTGAGGTTGAGCAGGCGCAATGAGGAAGCCGGTTTGGGGACCACGCCAGCCTCGGATATGACAGGGTTGACCGACTGAGTTGTCGACTGGGATTCGGGTGGTTTGCTGATCTCGGTAGCTGGTATTTTCATGATGTCCAAGTCTGTTTAAGTGTGCTCTGGCACGCGGTATTGCTAGTTGAGTTGACAGTGACTTCGGGTAAACTGGCCCGCACTTCTTGACCCATTCGCACAATCCCGGACCAACAACGAGGCCCAACTTTGCGCAGCAAACTTCCTGATATTGGCACGACAATTTTCACAGTAATGTCGAGAATGGCACAGGAGTATGGAGCCATCAATCTTTCGCAGGGCTTTCCCGACTTCGATTGTCCGCCCCGGCTGCGCGAGCTGGTGTCTTTTTATCTCAATGATCGCAAGAACCAATATCCGCCGATGACAGGTATTCCGCAACTGCGCGAGCAGATCGCGGCTAAGGTTCTCGACTTATACGGCGTCATTACCGACATGGATCAGGAGGTGACGGTCACCTCCGGCGGTACCGAGGCGCTGTTCGATGCGATACAGGCCACCGTGAGCCGGGGCGATGAAGTGATCGTGTTCGATCCGGCCTATGACTCCTATGGCCCCGGCATCGCGCTGGCCGGTGGCGTAACGGTGCACATCCCCTTGAGCCTGCCGGATTTCCGGATCGACTGGAATCTGGTGAAAGAGCGGATCAACGAGCGCACGCGCTTGATCATCATCAACACTCCGCACAACCCCAGCGGCGCGATCATGAGCAGGCAGGATATGGACACGCTGGCGGAGTTGACGCGGGACCGCGAGATTTATGTGCTCTCCGACGAAGTGTACGAGCACATGGTGTTCGATGGCGGCGTGCACGAGAGCGTGCTGCGTCACGAGGAATTGCGTCAGCGCAGCTTCGCGGTGTTCTCCTTTGGCAAAACCTATCATGCAACAGGATGGAAGCTGGCCTATTGCGTGGCACCTGCCGCGTTGACGACGGAATTCCGCAAGGTGCACCAGTTCGTGACGTTCACCTCACCGAGCTTCATTCAGTATGCGATTGCCGATTTCATGCGCGAGTGTCCGGAGCATGCGAAGGAGTTGCCTGCGTTCTATCAGGCCAAGCGTGACACATTTTGTCGGCTGATCAAGGATTCCCGTTTCACCTTCACGCCTTCGCGCGGCACCTATTTTCAGCTGGTCGACTACAGCGCCATCAGCTCGCTGCCCGATGCGGAATTTGCAAACTATCTGACGCAGAAGAAGGGCGTGGCCGCGATTCCTCTCTCACCGTTTTACGAGAAGGCGCCGAACAGCACTCTTTTGCGCTTCTGCTTCTGCAAAGATGATTCAACGCTCGAGGCTGCGGCGCAAATTCTGTGCAAACTGTGACGCCTTCGTTCCATCAGCTCGCGGCCGACATCAAGCTCTGGGGGCAGGAGCTGGGCTTCGCGCAGGTGGCGATCACGGATGTGGATCTCGATCAGTATCGCCCGCACCTGGAAAGCTGGCTCGCCAACCATTACCACGGCGAGATGGATTACATGGAGCGCCACGCACAGTTGCGCCTGCATCCGGAAGCATTGGTGCCGGGTACGCTGCGGGCAATCTGTGTGCGCATGGATTACGCGCTGACCACGATCAACTCGCTGGCCGAGCTGAACAAGCCGGAGCGGGCGTATATCTCCCGCTATGCGCGCGGCCGCGATTATCACAAGCTGATTCGCAAGCGCCTGCAACGGCTCGCCGACCGCATCAGTGAGACAGCTGGCCCCTTCGGGTACCGCGCATTTGTCGACAGCGCGCCGGTGCTCGAGCGGGCGCTGGCAGAGAAGGCGGGCATGGGCTGGATTGGCAAGAACACCATGCTCATCAATCGCAAGGCGGGCTCGTGGTTTTTCCTCGCCGAGTTGTTCACCGATCTGCCACTGCCTGTCGATGAGCCGACGACCGCGCATTGCGGTTCCTGCACGGCCTGTCTCGATATCTGCCCCACTAATGCCTTCGTCGCACCGAATGTCCTGGATGCCACGCGCTGCATCTCCTACCTGACCATCGAGCTGCGCTCGGCAATTCCGGAGGAGCTGCGCCCGCTGATGGGCAACCGCGTGTTCGGCTGCGATGACTGTCAGCTGATC
>CAIRBI010000055.1 GCA_903876785.1 uncultured Gammaproteobacteria bacterium | reverse complement strand
CGTAACCGAACAGAGCGGCATAGGCGGGGTTGGCGTAGAGGTGCACGCCGTCGTGCAGATAGCCTATGGCCTCGGCCGAGCTTTCCAGCAGCAGTTGATAACGCTGTTGCAGATCCTTGAGAGCCGCTGCGCTTCTGCGCAACTCCCGCCGCCCCTGCAAGGCGTTCAGGGCGTGCCTCACCTGATGAATCAGCAAGGTGCACTGTTGCGGATCCGATAGATTGGAGGCGCTGTTGAAGTACTCGTTGTCTGCAATCGTCTCCACAGAGGGGTACATGGCGGCCGCGAATCCGAGCCTGATGCAGGGCAGGTCCAGTTCCATCTCTTGCAGCACCGCCTGCAAGCGGTCGAAGGACAGCCGCAGATTACCGCTATATACGAACAGCAGATCCCAGGTCTGGAGGAGCAGACGCTCGCGCAGGAAGTCTTCGTCCCGCACGGCTTCGGCATGCACGCTGAAGCCGGATTTGCGCAGTAGTGTGATCAGTCGCTCGCCATCCGCGAGGAGGTCTGCAACGATCAATACATTGATGGTGGGGGTCTGGTCCATGCTGGATTCTGGTTTAGGCGGTTTCGCCGAGTGACACTTGTTCGACGAGTTTAGCACAGTAAACTCGTCTTCCTGACGGCGCGAACCGCATGTTACCTCTCGGGTCGTCCCGAACCAAAGCCGGATACGCAAAAAGCCGCGAGCCCTCTGATTTTTCCGATCGGCAACGTGTACACTTTGGCGATCGTCAGATCGGGAATTTATCGGAATGCAGAACCATGTCAGATCATAACAAGAAAGTACCCGCCCGCAGGGATTCGGCAAAACCCAGGGACGAATTGCAGCATAAGGAATTACTCGGCATTCGCGCGGCCCGAAATCGCCTGTTCGTTTGTTTCTGGACCTTGCCAGTTTACATTTATACCGTGAATCAGCTCTTGAGTGCGGGCAATTCCTCGAGCGTGATCATGTATTCCTACATGCTGCTGTATGCCTTCTTCGGGATCAGCGTATCCGTCAAGCGCTGTCCGGATTGTCACGAGCAGTTCTTCGTGAAGCGCTTTTTTCTCAATCCGTTTCGATCCCAATGTGCTCATTGCGGGCTATCGCTAAAGCATCTCTGAGCGGGCCCCGAAGATTGCCGTGCCGACTCTGACGATGGTGGAGCCCTCTGCGATGGCCGCCATGAAATCGCCGCTCATTCCAATTGAAAGCGTGTCCATCTGCGGATATTTCGCCGCAAGGCGCTGCAGCAGTTGTGCGAGCGGGCGGAAAGTCAGGCGCTGCTGCTCGGCGTCATCGCACGGCGCCGGAATCGCCATGAGGCCGCGCAGACAGATATTCTCCAGGCCGCTGATCGCCGCGCAAAGACCAGTCACTTCCGGCAGTGCCACACCGGATTTGCTGCCCTCTCCCGAAATGTTCACCTGAATGCAGATGTTGAGCGGGCCAAGATCTGCTGAGCGCTGAGCGCTGAGCCGCTGCGCAATTTTCAGGCGATCCACGCTGTGTACCCATTGAAAATGTTCGGCAATCTCGCGCGTCTTGTTGGATTGAATCGGGCCGATGAAGTGCCAGCACAGGCCCGGCAGCGGCAATGCGCTGATCTTGCCCAGCGCCTCCTGCACATAGTTTTCACCGAAGTCCCGTTGCCCCGCCGCATAGGCCTCAAGCACCTTGTCCGGTCCCTGGGTCTTGCTGACCGCCAGCAGGGCAACGCTGGCGGCAGGCCTGCCACAGCCAACTGCGGCTTTGCTGATCTCTTCACGAACTGTGGAAATATTTTCTGCTATGCTTGCCATGGTTTTCAGCCTCTCTATCAAGGACAACTATAGCACCGCACACGAGCGCACAACCACTTTCGAATCACGGGCAGGTATCACAATGGACATCACCGAATTACTGGGTTTCAGTGTCAAACAAGGCGCATCGGATCTGCATCTCACGGCCGGCATGCCGCCCTTGATTCGCGTCGACGGTGACATGCGCAAGATCAATATCCCCTCCATGGACCACAAGGAGGTTCACGGCCTGATTTACGAGATCATGACCGACAAGCAGCGCAAGGACTATGAACAGTTCATGGAGACTGACTTCTCCTTCGAGGTGCCAGGCCTCGCACGTTTCCGGGTCAACGCCTTCAACCAGAATCGGGGCGCCGCCGCTGTATTCCGTACCATTCCCTCTAAAGTGTTATCGATGGAACAACTTGGCATGGGCCAGGTCTTCCGCGACGTGTCCGATCTCGCCAGAGGATTGGTGGTAGTGACAGGGCCGACAGGCTCGGGCAAGAGTACGACACTCGCCGCGATGATGGACTATGTGAACAGCACCCGCTATGAGCACATCCTCACCATCGAGGACCCCATCGAATTCGTGCATGAGAGCAAGAAGTGTCTGGTCAACCAGCGTGAAGTGCATCGCGACACCCTGGGGTTCGCCGAGGCGTTGCGGTCAGCTCTGCGTGAAGACCCGGACATTATTCTGGTAGGCGAGTTGCGCGACCTAGAAACTATCCGTCTGGCGCTGACCGCCGCCGAGACCGGGCACCTGGTTTTCGGCACACTGCACACCACTTCCGCCGCCAAGACTATTGACCGCGTTATCGACGTGTTCCCTGCCGCCGAAAAATCCATGGTGCGCTCGATGCTGTCGGAATCGCTGCAGGCAGTTATATCGCAAGCACTGTTGAAGAAAAATGGGGGCGGCCGCGTGGCGGCACACGAGATCATGATTGGCACACCAGCGATCCGTAACCTGATTCGTGAAGACAAGGTGGCGCAGATGTACTCGGCGATTCAGACTGGATCGCAGTATGGAATGAAGACACTGGATCAGTGCCTGAAAGAGCTCGTGCAGAAGGGCACCATTACGAAGGAAGCGGCGAAGGCCAAGGCCAAGATGCCGGATTCGTTCTGACGCATTGCTGAACCCTCTGGGTACGCTCCCACAAGATATACTTTCTACCCCCGGAATTTTTCTGCCAACCCGCTGAACCACGATTCCAGAACCAGCTGTGCCGCCAGGCTGTCCAGCTGTGCCTTCGACTCCCCTCGCAGCAATTGACCGCGCGCTTCGAAGGAGCTTAGCCGTTCATCCATCCCGTAGCAGGGTTTGAGGTAGCGGGCATTGAGGCGATTGCCGAACTTGCGCGCCTTGAAAAACAGTTCACTCTCCGAGTCGTCCATGTTGTAGGGCAGGCCCACGACGAACACGTCCGGCTGCCACTTCTCGATCAGCTTGTCCATCACCTGCCAGTCCGGTATGCCGTCGCGTGCCGCTACAGGCCCGAGCGCGCTCGCCGAGCCGATGATTGATTGCCCGCTTGCCACGCCGATGCGTTTGGTGCCGAAGTCGAAACCGAGGGCAGTAATGTCGCCAGGTTTTTTTACGGGGAAGGCATCCATCTAAGTGTCCCGCTTCATGAGTGCCCTGCAATGCTGGAGAGTTGACTCAGGCTGACGCCGAGGCTGGCCGCTGCTGCCGCCGGCTTGGCTTCGTAGTCCGTGGAGAAGATCAGCGTGGGAATGGCGGGAGCGGTCAGCCAATAGTTGTCGCCGATTTCCTGCTCCAGTTGCCCGGCTTCCCAGCCCGCGCAGCCGAGGGCGACGAGATAATTTTCCGGGCCTTTGCCATTGGCGATGTCAGCGAGAATGTCCTTCGACATCGACAGGCTGAGCTCGGGCGTGATCCGCAGGGTGTACTCCCACTCTCGACCACTCTCGTGCAGGATAAAGCCTTTGTGCTTCTCCACGGGGCCGCCGCTCATCACACGCTGACTATGGAAGATGCTGTCGCCGCGACGCAACTCCGCGTCGATGTGCAACTCCGCGAGCAATTCGGAAAGCAGCATGCTGGACGGCTTGTTGATGACAATGCCAAGTGCACCTTCCTCGTTGTGCTTCCACAGATAGGTGACGGTGTGAGCGAACCACGGGTCCTGCAGATGAGGCATTGCAATCAGGAACTGATTGGCGAGTGTGCCGGGTGTTGCCTGATATTCCACATCGCCTGTCATATTGTGACTCTCACTCGCTGCTGAACGAATTGCCCCGGTGAAAACGCCAGGTGCGGATGATTTCCAGGATGTCGACTTCCGCGAGCAACTCCGGCGGAAACGGGTCGAAGGGAGAGGCCAGGCTGACGATGTTGATGGCCGCCTCGTCCAGCACACGCTCACCGGAACTTTGCAGGATGCGGATTTCCTGCACTGAACCATTGGGGCGCAACGACACCAGCATGCGCAGGCTCCCATAGATTTCCTGCTGACGTGCCTGCTCCGGATAATTCAGATTACCCACGGCCTCGATGCGCTTGCGCCAGGAATCCAGATAGAGAGCGTCGTGGCGCTTCTGGGTCGACGCCGAAGAAATGGTGTAGGTGCGAGGGCGCTTGGCATAGGCTTGTTGTTGCAGATCCAGCTGTGCCTGCAGACTCGCGATGGCCAGACTCAGTTGTTCCGGTGTGGCGGTATCGGAGATTGGTTTGTCGGTCTCTGGACTTTCTTCCTCCAGTTGCTGTGCGAGGGAGAGATTGGCATTGGTCGCGGTCAACAGGGCCAGGTCGCTCGGATCAGTCTGCTGGCTGGGTGTCGGCGCCTGCGGCAGCGGGTCGACCTGTTGAATCACCTCGTCGTGAAACGGGGAGACGAAAGGCGTGCTGGGAGTTGCGGCTTCGTCGAGCACGCCACTGCCGCTCTGGTTCTCCTGCGCGATGAAGTCGGCGTCATCCGGAGCGATGTCACTGCGGTACTGCGCCAGCGTGATCTCGACGGCAGGCGCGCTGTTGCTTTCTTCCAGATAGGTAAAGCCCACGCCGACGATCAGCATGAGGTGAAGGCAGCCGGATAAAAAAATCGTGAAGCCGAAGCGATCGTTGCTCAGGTCGGCACTCAGATCTGAGTTCCTGATCATGGGCTGATCTGAGTTGTCATTCGCAGAGTTTGGCATGCAGTCTCACGATTAGATTGCTTTGTAAAAATAATGGGGTTTAAGGCTGCCGCTCGGCCAGCCTGCTCTCGATGCTGCGCATCAGGTCGCCAGCGATGTCCAGATTGTACGCCTTGTTCAACTCGCGCACACAGGTCGGGCTGGTGACGTTGATCTCGGTGAGGTAATCGCCGATGACGTCCAGACCGACGAACAGCAGGCCTCGCTCCCGAACTGATTCACGCACCTGGCTGCAGATCCAGCGGTCGCGCTCGCTCAAGGGCTGCGGGACGCCACTGCCACCCGCCGCCAGATTGCCACGCGTCTCGCCACGGGCCGGCACTCGCGCCAGTGCGTAGGGCACCGGCTCGCCGTCCACCAGCAGGATGCGCTTGTCGCCGTTGACGATCTCCGGGATGAAGCGCTGCGCCATGATTGGCGTGCGGCCGTGCCCGGTGAGGGTCTCGATGATGACGCTGACATTGGGGTCGTCGTGGCGCAGACGGAAGATCGAGGAGCCACCCATGCCATCCAGCGGTTTGAAAATGACGTCGCCATGAGTAACGTGGAAGTGCTTCAGCACGGTGGCATTGTTGCTCACCACCAGCGGCGGGCAACACTGCGGGAACTGCGTGGCGAACAGTTTCTCGTTGCAGTCGCGCAGGCTGCGCGGCCGGTTGACCACCAGGCAGCCGGCGTTCTCAGCCTGCTCCAGGATGTAAGTCGAGTAGATGTACTCGTTGTCGAAAGGCGGGTCCTTGCGCATCAGGATGACGTCGAGATTGCCCAGCTGCTCGTCGCTGGCGTCGCCAAAGGCGTACCACTGCTTTTCGTCCCATGCCACATTCAGCTGGCGCATCAGGCCCATTGCCACGCCGTCCTGCAGATACAGGTCCGACTGCTCCATGTAGTACAACTCCCAGCCGCGTTCCTGGGCGGCGATGAGCATGGCGAGGCTGGTGTCCTTCTTGTAGCTGATGGTCTGGATCGGGTCCATAACGATGCCGAGTCTGATGGTCATGTGTGTGCCTGTGTTCGATTTTTGATTGAGTCATGAGACCCGGAAGTTGCGCAGATCATAACTCAACTGCCGCTTTGTATCGACGCGGCGAATTCGCTGAAATTGAGAAGCTGTGCTAGATATTGTGTATTGGAAGGATCTGCGCAGCAGGTAGAGACATTCAGGACACGCCGTAGCACACAGGTTAAAGATCGGTGCGGCAGGCAGAGGCAGGCAGGACTGTGCGCCGCAGGGATGCGGCGCCCAAGCCTACAGGGAAGTATTCACGGCGTGTCCTGACAGCCTCTGCCTGTCGCACCGATCCTGCACATAAGGAGGTTGGCATGGATGCCACGTCGCACGCACTTAACACTGAAAATATTCCACATCTCAAGGTGCTGCTGGTCGATGACAGCAGGAGCATCCGGCAGAGTGCTCAGGCCATGCTGGAACCGATGGGGTGCTCCATTACTCTAGCCGAGGACGGATTTGATGCCCTGTGCCGCATTGCGGCGCTGCGGCCGGACATCATCTTCATGGACGTCATGATGCCCGGTCTGGATGGCTTTCAGGCCTGCGCGCTCATTCGCGCCAGCCCGCAGTTCGGGGAAACGCCCGTGGTGCTGGTATCCGGCAGCGACGGGTTGCTGGACCGCGCTCGCGCGGAGCTGGCCGGGGCGCGGCGCTACATTCTCAAACCCTTTCGCAAGGCAGACCTGCTGGAGGCCATCGCGGCGCTGGTACCGACCGCGCGGCAAGCGTCGTCCCCGGCAGCCGTGCCCGACGAGGAGGCTGCCGATGGCGCGCATTCTATTGCTGGATGACTCTCCGACGCAGACGCTGTGCATGCAGCGTCAGTTGCAGAGATTGGGGCATGAGGTCTGCCATGTCGGCGCGCTGTCGGAGGCATTGGGCTTGGTGGTGGCCCAGGTCAGCACTGATTCCGAAGCGGAGGTCGGTTCGGAGGTCAGCGCAGAGCTCATTATCCATCCCTTCGATCTGGCTCTGGTCGAGCTGACCCTGCTACAGGACAACGGCTTCGACGTCGGGCTAAGCCTGCTGCGTGCGGGAACAAGCAATGTTTTGCTGCTCAGCGGGGCGCGCCGCGAGACCGATGATATCTGGGCGCAGGCGCTGGGCCTGCAGGGCGTGTTGAGCAGGCCGTTGACGGCGCAACGGCTTGGCGCATGCGTTTCCGACGTGCTGGCAGGGGGGCAGACCATGGGCCAGACAGGGGCGCAAAAAAGAGGACGAATCGATGGCCAGTGAGATCGGTGAGATCGGCGTCAGGGAAATCGGGGTCAGTGTTGAGCGCGGTCAACCGTTGTTGAGCCATGAGGCAAGCGTCTGGCGCGCAGCTTTGCGGCAGTGCGCGGAACAGCTTGAGTCCAGCGCCGCGCTTTTGCTGAGAGATCGAGAAGCTAATCTGAATATCTGCGCACCGTCCGAGCCTGCGCTGGGGGAGTTGGAGCTCGCCCTCGCCGGGGTGCTGAAGAACATTGAACGGGTTTCCGGCCTGTGCAGGCTGTTTGGCGCTCGCCGCGCAGCAGTCTTCTGTGCCGACATGGCGACTCTATTCGCGCAGTCAGTCACGGCGTCCGACCGGATACCCGCTGCCACACTCGAGCTGGCAGGGCTCAGCCTGCTGCAGGTGACCCGCTTTCTGATGGACCTGCGACCGGCAGAGAGCGACGAGGAGTTCGATGTGGCAACTCTCAACGCCCTGCGGCTGGCCATTGGCAAGAGTCCGCTGCCCCCGCCACGCGATGGTGCGCCTGCCGGGCAAGACGGCCACTGGAAGGCCTGCCACTCGTCGGAGTTTCGGGCGCTGTTACTGCAGAGAGTTCGTGGAGTGCAGGCAATACTTGGGCAGACATCCGGGGGCGGATCAGGTGCGCACGGCTGGGTGATCGCTCCGACAGATGAGCTCTCTTGTGAGCTCTCTCGTGAGCTTTCTCGTGAAGTGTGCGCCATTTCCTCCGTCCTGCAGGTGCTCGGACCGCAATGGTTCGGGAGGATTGATGCCGATGACTGCCGCGATGCGCGACAGTTGGCCGTGCTTCTGCTGCGGCTGGAGCTGCAACTGAGGGTCTGCTCTTGTTCCACAATCGGCAAGTCGACCTCGCCGAGTTCGGGAGGATTGCCTGCTGCCGATTGTCTGCTGCTTGAGGCGCAGCGGCGGTGGCGAGCGGTGGCGTATGAGCGTCTGCACGCATTGATTCTACCGCTGGCTGAAACGCCAGACGCACAAGGGGCTGTCCCGGAGCGTGTCGGGATCGGGTTTGTCGCGCTGTATCACTCCCTGCTGCTGGCCTGTGACCTCGAACCCGGATTGGTCCGCCGAGCCGAGTGGCCATCGCTGCTGGCGGCAGGGGTAGGTCTTGTCCTGCATCTGCTGTGCTGGCAACGCGTGGCGATTAGCATGGACGGAACCAACTCCCCGACACTCGCGATGCGGGGACGCCAGCTGCTGTTGCGATTGCAGCTTCATGCGCTCGATTGCTTGTCCCCAGGAAGTCTGCCACCGACTCCGGCCTGGCGGCGTCAGCAGCTGCAAACGCTGATGCGCGACTGTCAGCACTTTGAGCGGTTGCAGCGCTCTGTCTGGCGCCGTCGACTCGCAACCGAGTATCCGCTGGATGCAGAGCTGCTGCGCACCTTCAAGGAAGAACTCCGCCAGACGCTGATCCTGCTGGAGCGCAGTCTGAGTTGCCCGCAAGGTGACGGCCTCTGCACCATGGTCGCGCGGCTGGCCCAGAACGCGCTGGTGGTGGGCGAGGTATTGCTCCACGAGGTGTTGGAATCGCTGCGGCAACTGCTCACGGCATTGCTGGAGCGGCAGGCGAGTGTCGGGGCTGAGGAGCTGGCGCTGCTTGAGGCGTTATGCGAGCACCTGCGCGGACATCTGCATGAGCCACCTGCGCTGGAAGAGAAAGCGCTCGCCAGCCTGCAGACCCGCATCAGCAAATGCATGACGCACTTGCTGGCCACGCCGCAAGCTGACTTCGCGGATGTGCTTGTCGAAGCGACGCCCGCAACGACTCCCAGCGCAGCTGCCGCCATGAGCGGCGAAGGGCGCGTGGTTGGCGGGCGTGCGGCGCGGACGCGCGTTGCCATCACGCAGTTGCCGGTCTATCTGGCGCAGAACATTCGCGAGCTGTTGTCGGCGGCCGAGCGGCTGGCGATATGGTCAGGAGCTGCCGCTGAGAGCGGGGTGGACTTTCCCACCCTCAATCGCGTGCTGATTGTGGAGTTGCGGATGCTGGCCACCGGGGCGCGAGCGCTGCAGGTGCATCGCGTCGCGCGCCTGAGTGCTGTGCTCGCTGAGCTGCATCAGGCACTCGCCGTGCCCATGACAGCAGCTTCCGTCATCAGCTCAGTCAACACTTCCGATCGCACCCTCGACAGCACCCTCGACAGCACGCGGGATAAAGACCTTCTGACTCAGCTGGTGGAGGCACATCGCCTTCTGCGGCGTGCTTTGAATCAGGCGGCAGCCCGGCGCGAAGTAGACAATCCGCGCGAAATCATCGCGGATCTCTATCGCCGTCTTGACCAGTGGCAGACTCCGCCGCTGGCGGCATCGACGCGGGCAACACCACTCCGGAACACTCAGCCTGATTGGCTGCCTCAGCACGACCCCGTGTGCTACCAGGATTTCCGCCGCGAGGCCGAAGAGCTGGTGGAGAGCATCGAGGGTCACGTCCGCGCACTATTATCCGGCGCGACCGAGCTTGTGCCGGTGCTGCTCCGTGGCAAGCAGCACGATAAGAGCCAAAGCATCCTCCATGCGCTGCACACCCTTAAAGGCAATGCAGCCCTGTTTGCCTGTGACCGCATCGCGTCACTTTGCCATCGGTGCGAGAGCGCGCTGCTGGAGGCCAGCGTCGCCGGCCGTGCTCAAGCGGG
>CAIRBI010000054.1 GCA_903876785.1 uncultured Gammaproteobacteria bacterium | reverse complement strand
GCGGGGTGGCCTGCAGAATTCGCCGCAGATAGGTGATAGCCGTTTGGTAGTCGCCGCGCTGCTCCGCATCCATGCCCAGGATATCCAGAACAATCTGGTGATTCGGATTGATCAGTTGAATTTGATCGATGGTGCCTTGCACTTTGTCCGTCAGCGTCTGCTCGGCCAGGAAGTATTCGAGATAGGCCTGCTGGCTGAGAATTTCAGCCTTGTCCTGTGGCTCGGCGATATTCGCGGCGGCACGCTCCAGTGACATTGCCGCCTCCGGGAATTGCTGGAGATTCACCAGATTCTGCGCAAGGAAAAACCACGCCCAACCGTTCTCCGGCTCGCTCTGCACGACCTCGCCAATGGCAAAGATCAAATCCCGCGCTTCCTCGGCATTATTGACTCCGGCCCGTGTACGTTCGCCCAGCTGCGCCAGTTCGAGCTCGTCCTGATAGCCCCATTGCTGATAAAGCAGAAAGGTGGCAGACGGCACCATCAACACCAGCACCAAAGGTATCAGGCGGCTGAGCGATAAGAGAGAAGCGGAGCCTTCGATCTTGCCTTGCACGTCAGCCGCGCCGGCATCGACATCAGAAAGCAGGCTGCGCTGCAGCTCCCGCTTCAGCTCCTGAAAGTTCTCCTCTTCCAGAGTGCCGGCCGCTCGTTCCGCCTCCAGCTCCGCAATCCGTTCCTGAAATATCAGCAGGTTCGTCTGCTCACGGCGGGCACGACCGCTTTCGCCGGCACGGTGAATCTTCCACAACGGCAGCAACACGAAAAGAACCGCCAGTACCACCAGCGCAGCAGCGAAAAACCAGAACAAATTATCCCCCTGAATTCACCGGAGACTCGCCAGAAGGCAGTGTCACCGGGATGATCATGTGTAGTTGAAGTCAACGCCCGGAAGGAGCGTGTTGGAGTTTAACGATTATCAGACTTGTCATGCTCATCCTGACGGTCTCGAAGGTCCAGACGGTCAACACCAGCCAGCAGCTTGCGCAGACGTTCCTGATCGGCGTCGTCGATCACCACAACCTGTTGCTCCTGAGGACGCGCGCGCTTGATGATACCCAGCACAATCCAGCCCCCGAGCCCCAGAAACAGCAGCGGCCCGAACCACAGCAGCAGAGTCTCTGTCATAAGGCGTGGTTTATAGAGGACGAAGTCGCCATAGCGCTCCAGCATGAACTGTTCGATCTCTTCGTCGGTCTTGCCGTCGACGATCATGTAGTAGATTTCGCGCCGCAAATCTTCCGCCACACCACCGCCAGAACCTGTCAGGCTGGTGTTCTGGCACATCGGGCAGCGGAACTCATTGGAGAGAGTACGGAAACGCTGCTGCTGTTCGTCGTTCTCGAACTCGAAGGTATCGATGGCCGACCAGGCATTGGCCGTGAGGCACAGCAGCGCCAGTGTCGCTAGTTGCAACAGAATGCGCACGGCGCCAATGGCCCCGGGACGCGAAGTGATCAAAGCAGCAGGAGTTGTCATCAGTTCAGCGCTTCCGCTTTCACCGCTGCAATCGCCGGCATGATTTCCTCCTTCCAGGATTGAGGGTCGATTACCCCGATATGCTTGTAGCGGATCACGCCATTGCCGTCGATGACAAAGGTTTCGGGGGCGCCATATACGCCCAGATCGATCCCCAGGCGACCG